>JAFTHJ010000006.1 GCA_017457465.1 Clostridia bacterium
ATGTATATGAGCAAAAAAAGACAGAAGAAATTACATCCTCTGTCCTTTTTGTCAGTATATCGTTTCTTTTCGCGTTTACAACTCAAACGTCTCGTCTACCCGCGATGGCACGTCCGAGTGTGACCTCATCGGCATATTCAAGGTCAGCGCCGACGGGAACTCCGTAGGCAAGTCTTGTAACCTTGACTCCGAGGGGCTTGAGATACTTCGAGATATATCCCGCGGTTACCTCTCCGTCAGGTGTTGGATTGGTGGCGATAATGACCTCTCTCACGCTTCCGTCCCCTGCTCTTTCGATAAGCTCTCTGAATCTTATCTTATCGGGGGTAATTCCGTTTATGGGCGATATAACACCGTGAAGCACATGATAAACTCCCTTGAATTCCCTGACCTTTTCTATCGACATAACCGTCTTTACATCCTCAACGACACAGATAAGTCCTCTGTCGCGAGAAAGGTCAGCACAGACAGAGCATTCATCCTTATCGGTCAGATTTCCGCATATAGGACACTCGTGAATAAGCTGTTTAGCCTCAATCAAGGTACGGGCAAACTCCTCGACCGACGCCTCGTCCATTTCTATAACCGAAAAAGCCATTCGCATAGCCGATTTGCGTCCTACTCCCTGAAGTCTGCCAAACTGCTCCGAGAGTCTCTGCAAGGATTCAATATAATCCGCCATATCAGAACATTCCGGGGATACCCATATTGCCTGTTATCTTGGACATCTCGGCGCTGTTGGTATCCTCAACTCTCTTTATAGCTTCGTTAACAGCCGCGAGAAGGATATCGGAAAGTGTCTCGATATCGTCGGGATCAACTATCTCGGGCTTTATATCTATAGACAGAATTTCCTTTTTACCGTTTATCTTTACGCCGACAACTCCGCCGCCCGCAGACACGTCATACTCACGCGCGTCAAGATCCTCCTGAAGCGCTGCCATATCCTCCTGCATTTTCTGCGCCTGACGTATCATAGCGCTCATATTCTGGGCTCCGCCGCCCATTCCCTTCGGTATGTTAGCTCTCATTTTTTTGTTTCCTTTTCAATTTTCAAAATATTTTTAACCGCCTCGCGGCATATCAGACTTCAAGTGAATCAAGGTCATCGGGTGTATCGTTACCGATATCCTCCGATACCTCATATTTTATATCGCTCTCGGAGTAAGAGGCTTGAAGCTCGACATTTATCACCGAGCAAAGCGTTGCCTTTATATTGGCTTTCTCTATCATCTCCATAGCGAAATCGTTGGAAAATCTCACGCAGACCTTACCGTCCGCCGTGGTATATCCCTTGGCAAGTTTAAGGAAGGAGAGAAGATAAGAATCTCCCGCCGCTCTTCCCGCAATTTCGCTCCAGCCTCTTATCAGCTTTTGCGCCTTGGGTTCCGCAACGGTCTTTTCCACGGTTCTGACGCTATCAACGGATACAGATTTGTCGTCCTCGGCTATCGGCTCGGGGGATGAGACCTTTTTCTCACTCTGCTTTGGAGCAGAAACAGGCTTGACCGTAACAGGTGCGCCCGATGCCACTGCCATCTCGAGCTTTGAGAGTCTTGAAAGTATGTTGTCCGTTCCCGCGTCAAGGGTACGGTCACTCATTTTTATCAGTGTCATTTCAGCCACGATGCGCTTTACCGAACCCGCTTTTTGCATTGTATACAGCGAGTCGTCAAGCATACGGCAATGCGCGAGTAATGTCTCCTTTGTAAACAGCTCCGCACTTCTTGTAAGCATTTCCTTTTCACTGTCGGTCAGGTCAAGATATTTATCGGCTGATTTTGTGGTCTTGAACACGAGCATATCTCTGTAATACGATATAAGCTCCTGCCAGAAAACCGCTATATCCTTTGAGGAACGAACCACCTCGTCGACCACACCGAAAAGCGTATCGTAATCGGCGGAGGATATAGCCTCAACCGTTGCGGTTATCTTCTCTTTTCCGCCCGAGCCGACCGTCGAGTTAACAAGCTCCTCGGTTATTCTCGTGCGATTTCCCGCACAAAGCTCAAGCAGACTTATCGCGTCTCTCATTCCGCCCTGCGCAAGTTTGGCAATTGCGCGAAGCGCTTCCCCATCCGCCTCTATATTCTCGCGCTCGGCAATATATGAAAGTCTTTGGACAAGCGTGTCTGTGGCGATTCTTCTGAAATCAAATCGCTGACAACGGGATATTATCGTCGCGGGAAGCTTATGAAGCTCCGTCGTAGCGAGAACAAAAACCACGTGTGAGGGCGGCTCCTCAAGCGTTTTCAGCAATGCGTTGAAAGCGCTTCCGCTGAGCATATGCACCTCGTCGACAATATAAACCCTGTATTTCAACATTGTGGGTGTATAAACAACCTCATCGCGGATATCTCTGATATTTTCAACTCCGTTATTTGAAGCCGCGTCCATTTCAAGGACATCGGTAGCCGCTCCCGAGTCGATAGCGCGACACGCCTCGCACTCATTACAAGGGCTTCCGTTTACGGGAGATAAGCAGTTTACCGCCTTCGCGAGTATCTTCGCGCAGGTTGTCTTTCCCGTGCCTCGTGAGCCGCAAAAAAGATAGGCGTGTGAGAATTTATGATTCTCGGTCTCGTATTTCAAAATAGATGTTATATGTTCCTGACCGTAAACATCGTCAAAGACCTGCGGTCTCCACTTACGGTACAATGCCTGATGCATAAATATCCCCCTCCTTTCCATACAAAAACAGACTGCGAAATAAGACCATACACCTTAAAATCGAATATCACTCCCAAGCGATCTCCGTACCTCCTGCTCCGAGCAGGCTGCCCTGCGGC
>JAFTHJ010000094.1 GCA_017457465.1 Clostridia bacterium
GAGGGACAGATAATACTCTCCAGAGATATGTACCGAAAGGGATATATGCCCCCTGTTGATGTTCTCCCCTCGCTCTCCCGTCTTAAGGATAAGGGTATAGGTGAGGGCAAGACGCGTGAGGACCACGCGGGAACTATGAACCAGCTCTTCTCAAGCTACGCCAGAGGTAAGGAAGCGAAGGAGCTTATGGTCGTACTCGGTGAGGCGGCTCTCTCGCCTATGGACCGTCTCTACGCAAAGTTTGCCGATGCCTTTGAGGAAAGCTATATAAATCAGGGCTTCTATGAGAACAGAACGATAGAGGAAACACTCGACCTCGGTTGGAAGCTGCTCTCAATTCTCCCCAAGAGCGAAATGAAGCGTATCAAACCCGAAATGGTTGAGAAATATTGGCCTCGCGGCTGATACGCCGATAGAAAATTTCGGAGAAAGGAGCTGACGAAATATGGCTGAAATAAGAGTTAATCCCACAAGAATGGAGCTGAAAAAGCTTCAGGGAAGATACACTATGGCGCGCCGCGGACATAAGCTGCTCAAGGATAAGCGCGATGAGCTTATGAAGCGCTTTCTTGATGTCGTCCGTGAGGACAAGGAGCTGCGTGAGCGCGTGGAAGCCTCTCTCGATAAGTTTTATAAAAGCTTTTCGGTAGCCGGTGCCGTCGGCAGTCCGAAGATGCTTGAGGAGGCGCTTATATGCCCCAAACGCGAGGGCAGTCTTGAGGTTGGATATAAAAATCTTATGAGCGTTACCGTACCCGAGTTTAAAATGCAGGTCGTCGGAGATAACGCCGCCGAAAGCTTCAATTACGGTATGGCGTTCACCTCGGGTGAGCTTGATGCTTCCCTGCGTGAGCTGAATTCGCTGCTTGAAGATATCCTGCGTATGGCAGAGCTTGAAAAAACAGCTCAATTACTCGCGGAGGAAATCGAAAAGACACGCAGACGAGTCAACGCCCTCGAGTATATAATGATGCCGCAGTACCTCGACGCTATCAAGTCGATAAAAATGAAGCTCGACGAGAATGATAGAGGTAATACCACAAGACTTATGAAGGTCAAGGATATGATGCTTAAAGCCCAGCTTGAGCAAAAGGATGACGAAGAAGAAGGATAATAAATAAAATGGCAGGGGGAGAGGATAACTTTTTGCAAAAAGTTCTCCTCTCCCCCTGCACCCCCTCTCCTTTCAAAAATCTCAAAGAGTGGGGATTTTTTTATTTTTTCGTATATTTACACCCTATAATCGAACGAATACAATAAAAATAACAACCCTCGGTACGCAAGTGTCCGAGGGTTGTTTTCCTTATGAGAAACCTCGAAATCTAAATTACACAAAAAATCGTAAGCCCAAACCCAGCTTAAAAGTTTTTGAAGGGAGCGCGAGGGGGACTTTTGCAAAAGTCCCCCTCGCATATTCCGCATCCCCGCATCCTCTTACTTTGACTGTTCAAAGAGCCAGGTGTAGATTTCGTCGTTCTCGGAAGTCCAGTTCCAGATATTATGCTGATAGCCGTCAAGCTCGGTGAACTTAACCTTATCTCCGCCAGCTGCCTTGATAGCATCAACGACATTCTTCGTACCCGAGAAAGGCACTGTGGGGTCGCTATTGCCATGAACCGTCCAGATAGGAATATTCTTCAGTACAGCGCCCTTGGACGCGTCACCCGTTCCGCACATAGGAACTGCTGCCGCAAAGATATCGCCGTGTCTTGTGATAAGGTCCCATGTACCGATGCCGCCCATAGAAACGCCTGTCACATAAACTCTGTCGGAATCAACCGAAAACTCGTCGAAAATCTTGTCGAGTATGTCAAGCACACACTTCATCTCATTGGACTCGGGAGTGCTGTCAACACTGTAAGCACCCGACGACCAGTCCATATCGACCCATTTCTGGTTGGTAGGACACTGGGGCGCTATGATTATCGCATCCTTTATAGGAGCCTCCTCAAGATTGAAGAGATTCGTCATAACAGGGAAGCCCGAAAGATGCTTACTGCCGTCGTTACCTCTCTCTCCCGCACCGTGCATAAAGAGAAGCACGGGATAATCCTTGTCGGGAGTGTAGTCAAAGGGAACATACAGACGGTAAGGCAGAGTCGTGCCATTGTGAGTATTCTCCCGGCGCTCGAATACCATTTCCATAAGCGCCGAATCACACTTGTTCTTGCCGTTTGCATACATCCAGTAATCTATGTACGAGGTCTCCTTCATCATAGACTCACTGTATATAAAGTTATCGTCAGAGTCAAGCGTGAAATCATTTATACCTATTGTGGTTATCATTTCCTCAAAATACTCAAACAGATATTTGTAGGAAAGCTCGTTTGTAGCGCAAAGAACGATAGCGTTCTCAAGAACCTTGATAGCGAAATCGCTTCTGTTGTTCATACTCTCAATAACGGGCTCCGCGATATCTCTCGCGCCGCCGATAATAAGCTCCTTGTCATAGGTCTTGCTGTCCTCGTTGATATCGGAAGCATAGATATCAACATTGTGCTCGTCAAGCATAAAATCAACGAATGAATCAACATAGGACGCAATAACCTCGTCGTTTCCGTCGTATATTATCTGGAATTTCGTTTCACCGTTCTTAAAAAGTGTCTCGCTCATAAATTTTTCCTCCGGTTTGGGTGTAGTCGCAGTTGTTGTAGCAGCAGTCGTTCCCGCGGTAGTCTCTGCGGGGTCTTCTGTGTTGCTACAGCCAACAGCGCAAAGAAGCATCGCTACGACCGTAAAAATACATATCAAGCTTTTCTTCATTTTGGTCTCCTTTAAGTTTATTTATTTAAGCCTTGCAACAAGGCTGTATTTCTTTCTTATCTCGGTCGGGTGATAGGATAGCTTCGAGATTCGAAGTCCCGCCTCTCCGCAGTCCTCTTCCCTGTTGATATATCCGCCCTCGGTAGCGTATCGCTCGGCAAACGCCCTCACAAGCGCGGGATATATCCCCGCAAATCGCGTGTCTGCCTTCTCGGTGTGAACGATAAGCGTGTCACCAACCGTCTCGCCGATAGAAAATCCCGCCACCGCTTCGTCAATAAAGATGACAAGCGTGTGTTGAGAATACCTTTCTATACAGTCAAGCTGTTCGTAAAGTAAGTCCTCCTCGTATCCCGCAACCTCCGCGCGCTCTCTGCCGAACTCATGAAAATATCCGTAACAGAATTTTTTCACCGCTTCGGCGTTCTGTGCCGTTATCTCGACGAATTTCGCATCGGGATAGAGCTTGTTGAATTTATTTATATGATTTCTCTGACCGCAGTATCTCTTACCCGCGAGTGTCATTATATCCTCGGCGCGATAGAGATAATCGTCCCAGTCTCTCTCGTGGAGAAGCTCACCGCAGCTGTAATTCTGAAAGAAAAAGTCGGTCTCCTCCTGTGAAAGGCAGCTGAATCGTGCCGCTCCGCCCTCGTGGGCGATTATTTTTTCGATAAGCGGTCGGTTTGCCTCACACCAATAGCTCACCACCCCGTCCATATCTCCGAATCTGACGGCAATTCCGTCATCTCCAAGATATACCGAAATATCATAATAATCCCGCCAGAAGACGAGATTTGCGGGTGAGATATCGCAAATGCGTCCGCGATAGTCAGCCAATCCCTTTTTAAGACCCTCTATATCGTCAAGCGTTACCTTTTTAAACTCCATAAACCCTGTTTTTCCACTCCAAATAACATATTTATTATAGTTAATTTTCCCCGTTTTGTCAATCTCTATCAGCCCTTTGGGGAAAAGAAGCGGAAATAATCTATTTTTAATTTACTTTTGTCAAAGATTCTCCAAAAGTGCCGTAACGACATTCGTCGAGCGCTCCGCCGCAAGACCGATAAACTCGCCGTAATCCATATGAGCCGAGCCGTCGGCACTGTCAGATATGGAGCGGATAACGGCGTATCTCACACCGTTGACAAAGCAGACGTGCGCTATCGCTCCGCCCTCCATCTCACACGCAATAGCTCCAAAGTTGTCGACTATATATTTTTTCTTCTCCGAGCTGCTGACAAAGCAGTCGCCCGACGCGATAATTCCGCGAAGCGTGTTGATTCCAAGCGCCTTGGCACAAGCGCATATTTTGTCGCAAAGCTCCGTGTCAGCGGGAAGCTCTATGACATTTATCCCCGAAAGCAGCCCCACGGGGTCCCCGAGAGGAGAGGTATCCATATCGTGCTGGACACAGGCGGTCGATACGGCAATATCCCCGATAGCGAGGTCTGTGGAAAGCGAACCCGCCACACCCGTGTTTATAAGGATATCGGTTTGATACTTGATTATCATAGTCTGTGCGCAAAGAGCCGCGAACACCTTTCCTATGCCGCATTGAGCGACCACGACATCTTTTCCGCAAAGCTTACCGCAAACGAACTCAATTCCGCTGACGGTCTCCGCTCTCTTGTCGGTCATCTGCGCCTTAAGCGCCTCGACCTCTATCTTCATAGCTCCGATTATTCCTATCATCACTTTTCCTCCCCCGATGGATATACAAAATCGTTTTTCTTTCCCTTGAGTACCCCGAGATATCGCTTCGCCTCGGCTCTCGCGGCATCTTTACTCAACTCAAGATAGTTTCCGCATTCCTTGCGGCTCGCGCCAAAGACCTCGCCCTGATGCTCGGATATCTTATCGAGCGCGAGTATGACCTCGTCGAGAACCCTTGTGGGCGTCTCGTCTCTTACGAGCAAATAGAAGCCCGTTCTGCACCCCATAGGCCCGAAATATATCACGTTCGCTCCGATATCCGAATTTCTGATATAGGTAGCGAACATATGCTCAAGAGAGTGCATAGTTATGTTGTCCATATAATCCCCGCAGTTGGGCTTACGGGTACGCATATCGTATGTCGTAATGTCGCCGTCTATGCGGGAAATATATATTCCCTCACTTATATAATCGTGGTCAACACAAAAGCTCTGTATTCTTTCCATATCTTCCTCCGTCTGTTTTTATCAAGTATTATGATACCCCTGTCCGAGAGCTTTGTCAATAATTCGTATTGCAATAATTCCTCGGATATGTTATAATGTTCCTATCACTTATCAAGGAGAAAATATGAGCTATAATTTTTTTGCATATATGGCGCGGATGAAGCTTATCCGCCGTTGGAGCCTTATGAAGTCGGTCACCGAC
>JAFTHJ010000095.1 GCA_017457465.1 Clostridia bacterium
GTACGATGAAGCGCTTACTTTCGAGGACGATGAGACTATGTACGCGTTTTTGTTGGAAAGTGTTATTCCGAAGTCAAGAGAGCTTGTTGAAAAAGCAGAGTCGATATCGGTAGAAACAGAAGAGGTACGCAAGATACACGAGCTATATCTCTCTGCGATAAATCAGCAGAACCAAGCCTTTACAATTATGCTTTCAGCACTGGAAAGCGGGGATTTCGAAACGATAGCCCTCGCTAATGAAAAGCTGGACGAGGCAAGAGCATCTATGCGTGAGCACAATGCCGCTCTTGAAAATCTGGCAAAGGAAAACGATGTCGAGCTGATTGACTAAATATAACAGCAACATAAAAAATAACAACCATCGGTACGAAAGTGTCCGATGGTTGTTTACATTGAAGAGAAGCCTCGAAAATTAAATTATACGATAAATCGGAAACCAAAAACCTTTTGTTAAAAAAGGTTTGAAGGGAGCGCGAGGGGAACTTTCCTTAAAAGTTCCCCTCGCATTACTTTTTATTTTATTTTATTTTATCTTTCTATGCTCGGAAATCATAGCGTGTTTGATGTCCCAGAGCTTTTGAGAAAGGTCGACATAGTAGTTATGAGGATTGCTGAAGCGGCGAACCTCGTCCCACATACCCTCTATTTCTTCCTGACAGTGCTTTCTTATCTCGTGAATTGTGGGAATCTTATAGACGAGCTTTCCTTTTTCGTATATCCTGTGGTGAAGCTCCTCTGCGGTGTAGTTGGTCAGAGTTTTGCGCTTCCAGGTATACTCGGGGTCAAACAGCTCTATCGGCTTCGTATCGTCAACTGTCTCATCATAGACACAGAGCAGGTCAGCCTCTGCCTTACCCGTCTCCTTGTCGCGCAGACGGTAGAGCTTCTTGAAGTGAGGCGTGGTTATCTTGCCAACGTTCTCGCTTATCTTGATTTTCGGTATAACCTCGCCGTTCTTGCCCTCGACCGCGCAGAGCTTGTAAACTCCGCCGAACACGGGGTCGCTCTTTGCGGTGATAAGTCTCTCACCGACACCAAACGCGTCGACCTCGGCACCCTGACGGATAAGCTCACGGATAAGATATTCGTCAAGCGAGTTGGATATAACTATACGGCACTCGGTAAGTCCCGCGTCGTCGAGCATTTTTCTCACCTTCTTCGTGAGGTAGGTGATGTCACCCGAGTCTATTCTGACACCGCACTTGGTTATTCCCATCTCCTTGAAAACCTTTATGGCGTTGGGAATACCGCTCTCAAGAACATTGAATGTGTCGACAAGCAGGGTAGCGTTGTTGGGATATATCTCACAGTAGGTCTTGAACGCCTCATACTCACTGTCGAACATCTGTACCCACGAGTGCGCCATAGTACCAGTGCAGGGAACATCATAATCTCTGTCAACTATCGTACAGGCGGTAGTGCCGACTCCGCCGATATAAGCCGCTCTCGCTCCGAGCATTGCCGCATCGGCTCCTTGAGCGCGGCGTGAGCCGAACTCGCTCACAGCGCGTCCCTTTGCGGCTCTCGTGAGTCTTGACGCTTTGGTAGCGATGAGCGACTGATGATTTATCATCATAAGAACATAGGTCTCAATAAATTGCGCTTCAATTGCGGGAGCCTTGACTACCATCAGGGGCTCACTCGGGAAAACTACGGTTCCCTCAGGGATAGCCCAGATATCTCCCGTGAATTTGAAGTTGCGGAGATATTCGAGGAATTCCTCGCAGAAGCAACCCTTGGAGCGGAGAAACTCAATATCCTCATCGGTGAACTTGAGATTCTCAATATATTCGATTACCTGCTCAAGACCTGCGGCGATAGCATATCCGCCGTTGTCGGGATTATTGCGGTAGAATACGTCAAAGTATACTATTCTGTCGCCGATACCCGCCTTCAGATATCCGTTTCCCATTGTCAGCTCATAGTAATCGCAGAGCATAGTCAGATTTCTTTTTACGTCCATTTTGTGTCCTCCTTGCCGAAAATATCGGTTAAATTGTGGTTTTGTTGAATATTTTTTTAAAAAATCAGTCAGAGCTTCGTAAAAAAATCAAAATGTGTATTGTAATTTTTGAAAAAAGAAGGTATAATGAGAACAAGCCGTGATAGTGATTTGTCTTGTTCGCGGCAAAATCCATTAAGGAGCGTTTTGATGAAACACGGATTTGTAAAGGTTGCGGCGGCTACCCCGCGCGTTAGCGTTGCCGACTGCAAAGCGAATCTTCACGAGATGCGCAGGATATTCGACGAAGCCTGTGTGATGGGAGTTAAGATACTCGTGTATCCCGAGCTCTGTATAACGGGCTATACCTGTGCCGACCTCTTTTATTCCGATGTATTGCTCACCTCTGCGCGTGACGCACTTCTCAAGTTTGCGAAGGGTACGTCATACTCCGATATGATTAGTATAGTCGGTTTGCCCCTCGTTGTCAATGATAAAATTTATAATTCCGCCGCAATTTGTCAAAAAGGACAAATTTTAGGCGTTATTCCCAAGTCTTATATGCCTAATTACGCAGAATTCGGGGAGCCCCGTCATTTTGCACCCGCACCCTCACTTACCGAGGATATAACCATAGGCGAGTTTTCCGTCCCCTTTGGCACCAAGCTCATTTTCGCGTGTCGGGAGCTTCCCGAGCTGAAGATAGCCGCGGAGATATGCGAGGATTTGTGGGTAAGCGTACCGCCCTCCTGCGCCCACACGGCGGCGGGAGCTACGGTGATAGCTAACCTCTCCGCGTCAAATGAAACGGTGGCAAAGGATGATTACAGACGTCTGATTGTAAAGGCGCAGTCCGCCAAATGCTCATGCGCATATGTTTATGCCGCTTGCGGCGAGGGCGAGTCTACCACCGACCTCGTTTTCGGGGGAAACTCAATTATTGCCGAGAACGGAACAGTTCTTGCCGAAAGAGCGCCCTTTGATTACGCGAGGGGTGAGCTGATATGCACCGAGATTGACGTTTGCCGCCTCTCCTTTGAGCGCAGACGAATGAATACGTATACTGTTAACTCCGAGGGATATAGAAAAATAGAATTTTCTATGGAAATAGCAGATACCGAGCTTACGCGAGAGGTTGAGGCACATCCCTTTATCCCCGCCGATAAAGCGGAGAGAGAGAGACGTTGCAGACAGATACTCTCAATTCAAGCGCACGGACTGGCGCAGAGAATCAAGAGGGCTTACGCCGACAAATGCGTTATCGGAATATCGGGCGGACTCGATTCCTGCCTTGCGATACTTGTAGCGGCAGAGGCGCTTGACCTTCTCGGTCGTCCGAGAACAGACATTCTCGGAGTTACAATGCCTTGCTTCGGCACAACGGGAAGAACCCGCTCTAATGCCGAGATACTTTGCGCGGCTCTTGGCGCCGAGATGATATGTGTTGATATCGGAGCTTCGGTCAGACAGCATTTTGCCGATATCGGACACGACGAGAGCGTGACTGATGTGGTTTACGAAAACTCACAGGCAAGAGAGAGAACACAGGTGCTTATGGATGTCGCAAACGCGCGTAACGGTATAGTTGTCGGAACGGGTGACCTTTCCGAGTTGGCGCTCGGTTGGGCGACATACAACGGTGACCATATGTCTATGTACGGAGTGAACGCATCTGTACCGAAAACTCTTGTCAGACACCTTGTGGCTTGGTACGCCGAGAGGGCAGAGAGTAAGGGTAAGAATGAGCTTTGCGAGGTTCTGCGTGATATTCTCGATACACCTGTCAGCCCCGAGCTTCTTCCTGCCGACGAGAACGGCGAGATAGCGCAGAAGACGGAGGATATCGTAGGACCTTACGAGATTCACGATTTTTATCTTTACAATATGATACGCTTCGGGTTTGCTCCCGATAAGCTTTACAGACTCGCGAAAATCGCTTTTGCGGGGGTATATAGCGACGAGGTACTGCTCAAATGGCTCAAAAACTTCGTGAGAAGGTTTTTCGCGCAGCAGTTCAAGCGCTCCTGCCTACCCGACGGACCGAAGGTCGGAAGCGTGTCATTCTCGCCCAGAGGCGATTGGCGTATGCCGAGTGACGCTTCCCGCGAGGAGTGGATGAGGATAGTTGATTCTTTAGAATAAAAAATTTCTTATTGGAGAAATCACATGGCGCAGATTTGCTCCGCAGTAAACAAATAAGTAGCCCCGACAGATTTTTTAGTGTCTGTCGGGGTTCGTTTTATTCTATTAGATAAATTGGAATTTAGAATACTCCCTTGTTGTATTTTATTTGTACTGCAACAATGCAACCTATGCCAATCACCAATCCTATCATAAGTATAGCCACGGCAAGTATGGTCAAATTTTCAAATAGACCTATGATACCGCTGAGCAATAAAACTGTTGAGATAACAAGCATTGCTTTTCCAAAGGCTTTTCCGTAGGCTGCTTTATCTGTAACTTTTGTTTGGTGTTAATCTTGAATAAAATCAGTTTTGACTCGGTATATAGCAATACCCAGTCCTGTAAAAAGTGCTGCAATTAAAAACATAATAATAGAGTAAGCTAACATCTTAATCACCTCGTCAAATTCTTATTTATCGTTTTGTGTTATCGCCGATTTCGCCTTTGTATTACAAAGGCACAGGGCAAAGCCATACCCCTATTCTTCTGCGTATAATTCGTCGTAGTACCAACGCGTCGGGTTTTCGTGAATGTATTTTACGATTTTCTCATAATCCTCACGACCACGAATTACATGCTCATAAAAAGAAGTTTGGAATAATTTTTCTGCCAATCCAACCTTTTTACATTCTATTGTTGTCAGTGATTTATACGCACAAATCATATCCATGATCGTAGGGCGGGGGCTTGCTCCCGCCGCATCGCCCTCCAAAATCAAAACAATGTGAATATGATTTGGCATAATTACATATCTGTCGACCGAAAGGTAGGGATAGCGTTCTTCGAGTAATAATAATTGCTCTTCCGCAACCTTTCCAAATGTGGTGTACTCGATTCCGTCTGTTTCGGCGGGAGCAAGCCCCCGCCCTACGATGCGAGATAGTACGCACCTTCTGTTTTGAGTACATATTGTAACAAAATATGCACCTGCGGAGCTATAATCATAATTATCAAGTCGAGGATGCTTTCTTTTTGGCAATTCTTTTTTGTTATACATTTTCATCACCCATTCCATTATAACACAAATCGGCAGAGGAAACAATCCTCTGCCGAAATTTTGTGTTTGCAAATTCTCTGTTAAGGAGGACAGAGAATTTGCGACAGCAATTTTTTATTATTCACTCAAATCGGGCTTTGCGAACTGACTGTTATAAAGCTCGAAGTAGAAGCCCTTTTGCTCAAGAAGCTCCTCGTGAGTTCCTTTTTCTATGACATTACCGTCCTTCATTACAAGAATGATATCCGACTCCTTGATAGTTGAGAGTCTGTGAGCAACGATAAAGCTCGTTCGTCCCTCCATCATCGTGGTAAACGCCTTGCCGATACGGATTTCGGTACGGGTGTCGATAGACGAGGTTGCCTCGTCAAGAATGAGCATTTCGGGGAGAGAGAGCATAACTCTTGATATGCAGAGGAGCTGCTTCTGTCCCTGCGAGAGTGAGCCACCGTCCTCTCCGAGAAGGGTGTTGTATCCATTGGGCAGACGGCGAATAAAGCTGTGCGCGTGTGCCGCCTTTGCCGCCGCTATTATTTCCTCATCGGTGGCGTCTGGCTTACCAAAGGCAATATTGTCGCGTATCGTGCCCTCGCAGAGCCAGGTCTCCTGAAGCACCATACCGAAGGAGCGCCGCAGAGCTACCTTGTTTATCTCTCGGACATCGGTTCCGTCGAGCGTGATAGAACCGTCGTTTACGTCATAGAAGCGCATAAGCAGATTTATGAGAGTTGTTTTTCCGCAGCCTGTCGGTCCGACTATGGCGACCTTCTGACCTCGGGATACCGAAACATTAAATCCGTTTATGAGTGGCTTTTCGGGAGTGTATGAGAAGCATACATCACGGAATTCAATATCTCCTTGGGGGGCGATATCGCAGGGGGCGTTGTCAGAGGAGTCAGTGGGAACAGGCTCCTCAATCACCTCGAAAACTCTCGCCGCACAGGCAAGGGCGTTCTGAAGCTCTGTGATAACCCCCGATATTTCATTGAAGGGCTTGGTGTACTGCGTGGAGTAAGCGAGGAAGCTCGACAGCATACCGACGCTTATTGCCGCGCCGCCACTTGAAATGCAGAGGAGCGCTCCGAAAAGCGCGACGAGAGCATAAACGGTGCCGTTGAGAAATCTCGTTACGGGGTTAGTGGTTGACGAGAAGAATATAGCGCGGAGAGAGGCTTTTGAAAGTCTTGTGTTTATCTCGTCAAACTCGGACTGTATGTCCTTTTCCTTGCCGAATGCCGCAACCGTTTTGTGTCCGCTTATCATTTCGTCGATAAGCGAGGTCTGCTCACCCCTTATTTCGGATTGAAGCTTGAACATTGAATAGGTCTTTTTCGCGATAAACGCCGCAACAAAGAGAGACGCGGGGGTAACAACGACCACTATTGCCGTTATCGGAGGACTTATCGTGAGCATAAATATCAGTGTTCCGAGTATCGTTATGATTCCGTTGAAGAACTGTGTAAAGCCAAGAAGAAGTCCGTCAGAGAACTGCTCGGCATCGGATATTATTCGGCTTACTATCTCACCCGAGGGGTGGGAGTCGATATAGGATATCGGGAATTTTTGTATCTTTCTGAATGCCTCGCGTCTGATATTGCAGACGATACCGTAGGTCATACGGTTGTTGAGGACATTTATCAGCCATTGAAGGACTGCCGTTATGAGTATCGCGATGATTATTTTGAGAAGAATACTCTCGATTTTGCCGTGCTCGACATTTCCTTTGCCCACCGCAAGGTCTATCGCCTCTCCGACAAGTATCGGAACATAGAGCGTGAGCGCTACCGAAACGGCGGTGAATATGAGCGAGAGGATAAAGTGGATATGGTAAATCTTCAGATACTTCAGAACCTTTATAAAGGTTTTGAGCGCGTTTTTGTTCTTTGCCTTTTTCATTTGCTCTCACCTCCCGCGCTGAATTGAGAATTGTATATCTCAAGATATGTGGGACAAGCCTTGAGCAATTCCTCGTGTGTTCCCACACCGACTATATCTCCGTCCTCGAGAACTATGATAAGGTCTGCGTGGCGTATCGACGAGGTACGCTGGGAAACGATAAATTTTGTGGGGTTATAGTCGAGAGACGCCAGAGCCGAGCGCAGAGCCGACTCGGTGGCATAGTCAAGCGCCGAGGCAGAGTCGTCGAGAATGAGTATTTCGGGACGGCGAACAAGCGCTCGGGCTATCGTGAGCCGCTGTTTCTGTCCACCTGAAAAATTGCTTCCGTTCTGCTTCACGGGCTCATCAAGCCCCTCCGCCTTTTCACGGATAAATCCGTCCGCTTGAGCCAGACGAAGCGCATCCCAAAGCTCCTCCTCCGAGGCGTTTTCGTTGCCCCAGAGAATATTTGAGCGAACCGTTCCCTTAAAGAGAAGAGCTTTTTGCGGAACTATTCCTATTTTCGCGCGAAGCTCATCGCTCGAATAAAGTCCCGTGTTTTTACCGTTGATGAAGACATTGCCCTCTGTGGGGTGGTAGAAGCCGGGTATCATATTGACGAGCGTGGATTTTCCGCAACCCGTCGAGCCTATGATGCCGACTGTCTCTCCTCGCTTTACCTTAAAGCTAATATTGCTTATCGCGGGGTCTCCCGACTCGCTGTACGCGAAGCTGACATTGTCAAACTCAACGGCAAGGCTATCGTCGGAACGCTCTGTTCTTACCTCAAAGTCGGTGTCCGCGGGAGTGTCAAGCACGGCGCTGATGCGCTTCGCACCCGCCGAGCATTTGTTGAGTGTGATTATAAGACTTGCGAGTTTGATAAGCTCAACGAGTATCTGCGACATATAGTTGTAAAGCGCGACAAGCTCACCCTGCGATATGATGCCGCTATCTACCGTCATAGCCCCGTTTCGGATAAGAAGCACAACGGCGAGGTTGATGATAACATAGGTCAGGGGATTCATAAGCGCCGATATCTTACCCGCGAAAAGCTGTATCTTTGTCAGCTCGTTATTTCGTGTTTCAAAGTCCTGGGTTTCGTCATTTTCCTTATTGAAGGCTCTCACAACCCGCGCACCCTTGTAGTTCCCGCGAGTTTTGGCTACGACTCTGTCGAGCTTTGCCTGAACCTTTTTGTATATCGGGATACTGACGAGCATAATTCCGAAAACGACTATTGCGAGTAGAGGAATCGTCACCGCGAATATAAGCGCCAGACGGGTATTTATCGTGAACGCCATTATCATAGCGCCGAATACAACAAACGGTGAGCGCATAAAGAGACGGAGAAAGAGGTTAACACCTGTCTGCACCGTGTTTATGTCGCTTGTCATTCTCGTTATAAGCGTCGAGGTTCCGAGCTTGTCTGTTCTCGAATAGGAAAAGCTCTGTATATGAGAGAAAAGTGAGCTGCGGAGAGCCGTTGAGAACCCGACCGCCGCCTTTGCCGAGAAATATTGAGCGCAGAGGGAGCAGGAAAGTCCGACTATTCCGAGTATTATCATAACGGCGAACATAAGGTATATCCTGCGTGTGTCGCCTCCGCCTATTCCGTTGTCGATTATCTGCGAGACAGCGAGGGGAATCATAAGCTCAAAAAGCGCCTCAAGCATCTTGAAGAGCGGCGCTATAACCGATTCCTTACGGTATCCTTTTAAGTATTTTAAAAGCTTTTTCAAGGTTTCCTCCCGATGTTGAAGAAAAGTTTTACATTAAGCTTTATTATAGCACAAAAAGAAATGATAGTCAAGGAAAAGGCTGTTACTTTGGTTGTAATATGCGGCAATAAAAAATATTTACCTTATTTTTTTAAAAGCTATTGCATTTTATGCTTTTTTGTGGTATAATACCTCTTGTTTGGAGGCATAGCTCAGTTGGTTAGAGTACATGCTTGACATGCATGGGGTCGATGGTTCGAATCCATCTGTCTCCACCAGCAAAAAGAGAACTTTTGTTTACCAAAGGTTCTCTTTCTTATTTTACGAAAGGATTTTATCTGTATGAAAAAACTGATTTGTATGATTTTTTCTGTTATAGTTCTGTTTGGCCTGTGCGCTTTTTCTGCCTCGGCGGCGGATTATACCGTAAACTATGACAGTCCTCTCGCGGATATCAGTGTTGGATTTTACGGCGACTCTATATGCGCTGCGGGTTGCGAGATGAATACAGACCTTGAATATGTTCGCGGTTGGGCGGGTAGAATAGGTTACACCAACGATATGGAATGGATAAACCACGGAATATCCGCCTATTCGGTGTCTGCCTGTCGTGGCTCGAAAACTATCATATCCCAGCTTGAGAAATCCGTGGGCGAAAAGCACGAAATGATAATTCTTCACGGCGGAACTAACGACGCTTGGGACAATGTTGATGTTGGCAAGATGACAGGCGAGGATGAGTTTGAAAAGAGTAATTTCTATAATCCGAGAACCTTTGCGGGGGGGCTTGAGCAGATATTTGCCTTTATCGAGGAAACGAATCCCGATGCTATAGTCGGATATATCATCAACTTCAAATTTGTGAACGCAACCAACGGAGTTCAGGTTCAGATTCCCGACGGTAACGGCGGAACAAAGACGGTTTACCGTCTGAACCATATGGAAGATTACGTTGAGATGACCAAGAAGATATGCGACAAATGGGGAGTTCCGTATCTGGACCTCTATAGCAACGATGAGCTGACAAACAAGCTCTACCCTATGAGCGGCGGCACTTATTCAAACGCATATGTCCCTGATTTCGTTCATCCCAATACAGCGGGATATGACATCATTTATCCCTACATAGAGAATTTTATGATAGATATTCTCGAGGCATCGCAAGAGACCGAGGCAACGCCAACTCTTGCAACCACCCCCGCGCCCACGCCCACCACTGTGCCCGAGACGACGGTGGAGGAGACAGCCGAAACTAAACCGGGTGGCTGCGGAGCAGTTATGGGAAG
The DNA here is from genome assembly GCA_017457465.1 of Clostridia bacterium. Taxonomy (GTDB): domain Bacteria; phylum Bacillota; class Clostridia; order Oscillospirales; family CAG-272; genus HGM12713. Next base: position 10,009 of record JAFTHJ010000095.1, read on the forward strand.
TGCAGCGGTAGCCGTATTTACCGCTCTCGGAGCTACGGCAATACTCGCCAAAAAGAGAAAGAAAACAAAATAATACTATAGGCGTGACAAAGACAGGCGGTTCGTTTTGAACCGCCTGTCTTTTTATTAAAAAAAGATTTCAGCAGACCGAATAAGACAAAATATTTGCCTTTCTTGGGGTATAATTGTATCTGTAAAGAGGGGAGGGTGAATATGGGACAGACGGTATATGTTGACCTGCTTTTTTTGATAAATTTCAGTATGGATTTTCTCTGCTTTTTTCTTTGCGCGAAGCTGCTTGGTAGAAAGCTATCTTTGGGACGGGCGTTTCTGTCATCGGCGATAGGGGGGATATACGCGAATGCGGCTCTGTTTATAAGTGTGGGGAAGCTGCTGTCTCTGCTAATAGACCTGCTTGTCTGCGCCGTAATGTGTGCCGTTGCTTTTTATAAAAGGGGCAAGGTGCGTTCTCTGCCGCTTTACATACTTGTCTATTTTGCGATATCAATGGCGCTCGGTGGATTTATGACCGCGATATTTAACCTGCTCAACAGGGCAGAGCTTCCGCTTGAGCAAGGCTCCTCGGACGGTATTTCCGTCTGGATGTTTGCGCTTCTTGCCGCCGTGAGCGCACTTATAACGCTTTTCGGAGGCAGATTTTTCAGGAAAAAGGCGGGGCAGAGAAACGCCGATATTGAGATAACCTATCGTGGAAAGAGGGTAAAGCTTCGGGGAATGAGCGATAGCGGTAATCTTTTGCGTGAACCGATAAGCGGAAAGCCCTGTATAATTGCCGACATTGGTGCGCTTGAGCCTATAATCCCGAGGCGGCTTACAAACGCGGCGAGAAAAAAAGACGCCCACGCGCTTGGGGATATTCCGCGCGAGGATGCTAAAAATATCAGGATAGTTCCGATAAAGACGGCAGGCGGAGAGGGGATTTTATTTGCGCTCCGAGCCGACACAGTCACGCTTGACAGTGGAAAGGGAGCGGAGTGTGTTGACGCGCTCGTGGCGCTGTCGGATATCTCGGGCAGCGCCGACGGCAACGAGGCGCTTATTCCCTCGGAGCTGCTTATATAATTAATTTGGAGGTGAGGTCAATTGGAAAAGATTTTGAAAATTATAGATGATTTATATGTCGGGATTACGGGTAAAATTCGGGGTGCTTTCAAAAAGATAAAGGGCTTCTTCACGCGGAGACGGGGCGGTGTTTATTATGTAAACGGTCCCGAGGTATTACCGCCGCCGCTTTCGCGCGAGGAGGAAGCGCAGATAATCGAGCGGCTTGAGGGAGACGAGGAAGCGAGGCAGGTGCTTATAGAGCATAATCTGCGGCTTGTCGTTTACATAGCCAAGCGGTTTGAGAATACTGGTGTTGGTATTGAGGACCTCGTATCAATAGGTACGATAGGGCTTATCAAAGCGATAAACACATTCAGGGCAGACAAAAATATTAAACTTGCGACCTATGCGTCACGGTGTATCGAAAACGAGATATTGATGTATATCCGAAAGAATTCGGGAGTCAAGTCGGAGGTGTCTATCGACGAGCCGCTTAATGTGGACTGGGACGGAAACGAGCTTTTGCTCTCCGATGTTCTCGGAAGCGAGGAGGACGGTATAGTTTTCGAGATAGAGCAGCTTGAGGAAAGAGCGGCTATAAGACGGGCAGTGGCGGCGCTTGAGGACAGAGAGCGGGAGATAATCGAGCTTCGCTACGGAATGCGAGGTGAACCCGAGCTGACTCAAAAGGAGGTCGCCGACCGTCTCGGTATCTCGCAGTCGTATATTTCCCGCCTTGAGAAGAAAATAATTGCCCGACTCCGCGCCGAGCTTGAAGCAAAGTGTTAGGGTACGCGGTGGCGAGGATGCGATAATGCGAGGGAAACTTTTTGAAAAAAGTTTCCCTCGCGCTCCCTTCAAAAACTTTAAAGCTTGGATATGCTAACCCATTTTATTATTTTTAATTTTGGGTTTTAGGACCGTCGGGGACGCCGGTCCCTACAAGTAAGGTTGAAAATTTCGCCCTGCCGTTGGGGGGAAGATATGCGAAGGATTAAAACTCACGAAAGCCTTCCCCTTGATGGGAAGCCTTTGTTTTTAAATATCACCTTGCTGTTGGGGTATAAATATACGAACGAATCACACAAACCTTGTAGGGACCGGCGTCCCCGACGGTCCGACACAAAAAGAAAAACTAACAAA
>JAFTHJ010000096.1 GCA_017457465.1 Clostridia bacterium
CAGTTCGCTCTGGTTGCCGATATGGAAAAGAAGCTTCCGCAGATGAGAGAGATAATAAATAAGCTCAAATAAATAAAAAAGAGTTGACTCGCAGAGTCAACTCTTTTTTAGCGTCCTTAAATACTTCTTTTGCGTCTCTGTTATTCTATAGCTTTCAATTGCCTTACGGATAGTCATATTATGAGTCCATACGTCAAGCTTATCTTCCTCAAGGAAAGATATCGCCGCATCATATTGCTTTGCGAGTGCGGTCGCAAAATACCACGCGCGTATCATATTTATGTAATATTCCCCGCTCACAGCTGCCGCCACTGCTTCCGCTTGGGAGCGCTCAAAGGCTTCGTCAAGATAGAATTTGAGCAACATACCGATACCGAATCTGACCTCATATGTATGCTCCGAGCGCATCCACTCATATATCTTCGGAAGCAGCTCATCTTTATGCTTGGCGAAAACCCTCGGAGATATAAGGTCACAGGTCGCCCAGTTATCAACATATGGGAGAAATGAGTCAAGCAACAAGACCGCCCGAGTGTAATCCCGCTCCTCCGATATCAGCATACCGTGGAGATTATCCTCGTCGTAAAATTTGTGCGGAAGGTCGGCGAGAAAGCGCTCCGCCGCATCACTTCCCTTTATCTCCTTGGCATATTTTCGAAGCTCGGGAATCCTAACCCCCACAACTCGCTCCGCCGACACCGTCGGCATAAGCTTCAGTTGAAACAGGCGATATTCCGTGTCACTCATTGAAAGTATTTTTTCTCTTATCATTCTATTTTCCTTATCGTTCAGAGCAGGAACGGATATCCGTTCCTGCTCTGTATTTTATCAAGTGTTAAAAGTAAATGTTGTCTCTACATCATACTCGGCACTCAAGAAGCTTGACTCTCCCTTTGCCACACAGGAAAGAAGATTTCCGTCGGCATCATAGTTAAAGGTATAAGTATAGCTCTCAACCGTTATTTTATTCGCAAGTTCTTCGTCAACAAACAAGCTTATTATGTAGCTATTCGACACATCGGCGTTCATCTTCACGCTACGGCCTCCGTCAGCGTTCTCGGTAACGGTCACGTCAAGTATCCAGGAGACGTCAAATCTCAACATATCAAGGTAACTGTACACAAAAGCATATTGAGCCACACTTTCCGCAACATTATCATAGGTATCCTCATACTCGGCTTTGTCGTAATCTACTCTCTTCACACCGTCGACATAGGTTACAACGTAATTCACCGCCGTCATGCTTGAAGCTAACCGAGTGTCTACCGTATACTTGAATCCGTTATCGTCGTCCGTATAATCCACGCCGTATTCAACCGAGGATCTTGTCTGCGTCGTTCCGTCTTTAGACAGGTATTTACTCGACATACGGAAGCTTCCACTCGCTTCCATAAAGAAATCGTTGTATTTCTGACTTGCAATCATCACGCTGGGAAGGTCGGAAATTGTTCTGTAAGAGGTCAGATTCGGAATATCAACGGTTATCGGTTCGTCGATATCGGAATAGTTCGTCTTCATAGTAAGCTTCAGACTCATAATACCCTCGCTGCCGAAATTCGCTTCAACCTCAAGAACCTCGGTCTCGCTTATAGGATAATAGTCCTCGTCAAGCTCCGCCTCTATAGAATAGGCTTTGAATTTCAGAAGTCCTTTATTGATTCCAAGCATATTTGCCGCCACATTTACAAGACATGGCTCTGCCTCTCCGTAAAACTCCGATAGCGACACGCGATATATTCCGTCATCTTCTATGTAAGATGATTTTCCGCAATTGAGTATAGACATATCAAAATATGTGTCGTCAGAGGATGTTTCGCCCATAAAATCAATAAAGCCTTCAGCGTTAATTGTTGAGAGCATATTATTATCATCTCTCGAAATAAAGACCTTACCGTCGGAGAAGCCAAAGACACCCTGAAGCTGGGATATTCCGTTTATAGTCTCATAGTTTCTCTCGATATACTTCATAGTTTCTTCGCCCATATCCGAAAACGACACCTCAAAGCGATATTCGTTTTTGCGAACATCTTTACCAAGTGTCTGGTCTATTGTCATATCCGTGACTATGTTGGCGCTATACGCCGCTCCCGCTGTAAACTGCATCTGCTCATAAAGATAGATAGCTTTCGCGGGGTCGGTCATTATGGCGAATTTTATCGCGCTACATGAGCCGAGCGTGAGCGTGAGCAGGACTACAGTCATTATCAGGGACATAATTTTCAGTATTTTCTTCATAGTAACCTCCAAAAGGTTGGGAAAGCCACACCAAAGAGGCGCGGCTTTCTTTTTATCGGTATTTAAATTACGCCTGAACCTTATATTTTTCAACTATCTTGGAAGCGATGTTCGCGGGAACTACATCGTAACCCGTAACAGTGTACTCAAAAGAGCCTCTTCCCTGTGTCATAGCTCGGAGAGCTATGGGATAGTCAACTATCTCTGCCTTGGGCGCGGTTGCGTGAACCACAGTATATCCCTTCTTTTCGGCAGCGTCCATTCCCATAACCGCTCCGCGGCGCTTGTTGAGGTCGCCCATTACATCGCCGACGAGGGACTCGGGAACAGTTATGCTCATATCGCCAACAGGCTCAAGAAGCACGGGCGCTCCCTGCTCAAGACACTTCTTGTAGGCGATATTCGCCGCGGTCTTGAAGGAAATTTCGTCAGAGTCAACATCGTGGTAGGAGCCGTCGTAAAGGTCTGCGGCGAGTTGAACGAGCGGAAATCCCGCAACACCCTTTGCCATAGAGTCGATACGTCCCTTTTCAACTGCGGGATAGAAGTTCTTCGGAACAGTTCCGCCAACAACCGAAACTGTAAACGTAAGTCCTTCATCCTCACCGGGAGCGAATCTAATCTTAACGTGTCCGTACTGTCCCGAACCGCCGTTCTGCTTCTTGTGCTTTCCTTCAACGTCAACTCTCTTGGTTATCTTCTCTCTGTATGCCATCTTGGGCTCGTCGTATTTAACGCCGACGCCAAATCTCGTCTTGAGCTTTGCCTCAAGAACCGCAAGGTGCATATCTCCCAGACCGCTTATAAGCATCTGCTTTGTCTCTGCGTTGTTCTCGAATCCGAGAGTGAGATCCTCCTCGAGCATTCTCGCGATACTCTGGGATATCTTGCTCTCGTCCTTTGCGGAAAGCGGAACTATCGCCTTAACATAGTATGCGGTGGGATATGTGATAGGAGCGTAGCTGAAAGCCTTGTTCCATGTGAGTGTATCGTTCGTATTTGTAGAGGTGAGCTTTGCTACCATTCCGATATCTCCGCAGGCAAGCTCGTCGACCTCGGTCTGCTTCTTGCCGTTCATCGTATAGATATGAGCAAGTTTCTCGTTGTCGCCCGTGGTGTTGTTGCGAAGAAGAAGGTCTCTCTTGACCGCGCCGTTCATTACCTTGAAGAAGGACATCTTTCCAACGAAGGGGTCAGCGACAGTCTTGAATACGAATATAGCGGGCTCGCCCTCGGGAACTATCTCCATATCGTCGCCGTCCGCGAGAAGCTCGTTCTTCTTTGCGGTGTGACGCGGGAAGGATTCCGTTATCTTGTCGAGCATAGTCCAAACGCCCCAGAGCTTGGTTGCGGCTCCGCAGAATACGGGAACTATCTCACCGTGAATGATACCCTCGTGGACTGCGTTGATAGCCTCCATGTGAGTTATCTCCTCGCCCTCGAAGTATTTCATCATAAGGTCCTCGTTTGTACTTGCGACAGCTTCCATAAGCATATCTCTGTACTTTTCAACGGCTTCCATAGATTCCTCGGGAATTATTTCAACGCTGTGGCGTCCGTTGTTATCGAATACATGGGCTATCTTCTCTATGAGGTCGATACAACCCGTAACCTCTCCGTTCTTGACCATAGGAATGGTGAGCGGACATACATTCTTTCCGAAGGTGTCGTGCAGAGAGTCAAGCACTCTCGCGAAACGAGCCTCGTTATCGTCAAATTTATTAATGAAGAAAGCTCTGGGCAGACCTGCCTTCTCCGCGTATCCCCAAGCAAGTTCTGTTCCGACTTCAATTCCTGCCTTACCGTCGATTACGATAACAGCGCTGTCGGCAACGCGGAGCGCCTGATTGACCTCTCCGACGAAGTCGAGATAACCTGGTGTGTCGAGAAGGTTTATCTTGCAATCCTTCCACATCATATTCATAACCGATGCAGAGAGCGAAAATCCGCGTTTTGCCTCCTCGGCGTCAAAATCGGATACGGTGTTTCCGTCGGCAACCTTACCGAGTCTGTCGGTAGCTCCCGTTATATACAACATAGCCTCGGCGAGAGAAGTCTTTCCGCATCCTCCGTGTCCGAGCAACGCAACATTTCTTATACTTTTTGTTTCAATAACCCCCATTGGGATTCCTCCTTCCGCCGCGCCCTGCGCGGCAATAAAAAAATAATATTAGGATTTCTTATCAAACTACAATCTTCGCTTGTCAACAAATCACTATTGTTATAATTATACATTATTTTTCCATAAAATTCAAGATTTTTTATATACTTTTTTACCGTCAACTAATAGAAATCAAAGCTCGTTTTTTGTGCATTTTGACATAAAGAAAGTGATTTCTGCGAAATCAAAGGCGGGAGACAGTCTTTTAAGCACTTCTCTGCTCTATATTACAATATCGAGAATTTGTTACGATACCTGACTGCGTTACGAGCATTGGCGATTATGCATTCTGTGGTTGTAGAAGTCTAAAAAACATTACGATACCAAACAGTGTTTCAATCATTGGCAAACGGGCGTTCGCTGATTGCACGAGCTTGACGAATATAAAGGTTCCCAACAACACCACAAGCATTGGAGATTCTGCATTCAACTCTTGTACAAGTCTTACAAGAGTTGATTTACCAAACAGCATCAAAAGCATCGGTAACTCAACTTTCAACAATTGCCCAATCAAAAAGGTTATGTATCGCGGAACGGAGGAAGAATGGGCTGTAATAGCATCTAACCTTCCTGCTGATGTTGATGTGATATATCATACACAGCATAATTGGGATGATGGTAC
>JAFTHJ010000097.1 GCA_017457465.1 Clostridia bacterium
ACCAGGTATCAAAGGTCAGCACCATATCGGTTCCGCAGAGCAAAAACAGCTTTTTATCCTCGCCCGAAAGCTCCTTGAGTGTATCATACGTGTAGCTTTTTCCGCCTCTGCGTATCTCCATATCCGAAACAATAATTCCGTCTATTCCGCTGAAAGCCAACTCACACATACGAAGCCTTGTCTCTGGGCTGTCCGCGAAGTCGACCTCCTTATGAGGCGGGAGACAGGTAGGGATAACATACAGATAATCCAGCTTCATCTGCCGCATAAAAGCCACTGCCGACTCGACGTGTCCGTTATGAACGGGAGCAAATGTGCCGCCGTATATGCCGACTCTGATTTTATCGTCAAGCATTCCCTCACCTCCAAAAATTAATTAAAGCTCTATTCTTTTATTCTTCTCGGATTCGCGGTAAAGAATTATCTTTCTTCCGATAACTCCCGCGACCTCGGCTCCGAGCGCCTCGCTCAATTCATCCGCCGCCTCTCTGGGAGTATATCCGCAGTTCTCGAGCACAGAAAGCTTAATAAGCTCTCTCGCTTCAAGCGCGTCGGATACGGTTTTTATCATATTCTCGCTTATTCCGCCCTTGCCAACCTGCATTATCGTAGGCTCACCGTTGGCAAGAGAGCGAAGATAAGCTCTCTGTTTTGATGTTATCATATCTATCCTCTTTTTTAGTTTTTAAGCTCGGCAAGTCTCTTCGCGAAAATCTCTATCGCCTTGCCTCTGTGAGATATCGAATTTTTTTCCTCTCCGCTCATTTCCGAAAAGGTCTTACACATAGGCTCGTAGTAGAAAAGCGGGTCATAACCAAATCCGCCATTACCGCGGTATTCGTTTATTATCACGCCCGAGGTCTCGCCGCGGAAGCACTCGCCGTCCCCCTCTCTGTCAGGGAAAATACAGCCTATAACACAAACGAATCTTGCCGAACGGTCTGCCTTCCCCTCAAGTCTTGAGAGCAGAAGCTCGTTGTTTGCCCTGTCGTTTCCGTGCTCACCCGCGTATCTCGCCGAATATACCCCAGGTTCACCGCCGAGCGCCGTTACCTCCAGTCCCGAATCCTCTCCGATACTGATGTAACCGCTCACAGCCGCGGCTCTCGCCTTGATAAGCGCGTTCTCCTCAAAGGTCTCCCCGTCCTCTTCGATATCGCCGTAAATTCCGACATCGTCAAGTGAGAGAATCTCTACCCCGTCGATATATTTTTTCAGAGTAGCCTCCCATTCCTCTATCTTGTGCTTATTTCTTGAAGCTAATACTATCTTCATTTTATCTCCTCAATTGAACAGCGCGTCAACAAACTCCGAGGAATCAAATTCCTGCATATCGTCTATCTTCTCGCCGACACCGATAAATTTAACGGGAATATCAAGCTCCTTCTTTATCGAGATAACTATTCCGCCCTTCGCCGTTCCGTCAAGCTTGTTCAACACAAGTCCCGTGATATTCGCGGAATTCCTGAATTCCTTCGCCTGAAGAATTGCGTTCTGTCCCGTTGTCGCGTCAAGCACGAGAAGATTTTCTCTCGCCGCGTCAGGAAGCTCTCTCTCTATAACCCTGTTTATCTTTGAAAGCTCGTTCATAAGATTTTTCTTGTTATGAAGTCTGCCCGCCGTATCGATTATCAGCACATCTGCCTTACGGCTCTTTGCGTATCCGATAGCGTCGTATACGACCGCCGCGGGGTCGCTTCCCTCGCTCTGCTTGACTATATCCGCGCCCGAGCGCTCACACCACACGGCAAGTTGGTCGATAGCCGCCGCGCGGAAGGTATCCGCAGCCGCGACAACCACCTTTTTGCCCTGCTTTATAAGTCTGTTTGAAATCTTTCCGATAGAGGTCGTTTTTCCGGCTCCGTTGACACCTATAACAAGTATCACCGACGGTGTCGTGTCAAGCGCGAGAGGCTCACCCTCGCCTATCATTCCCTCAAGGATTCCCTTGAGCGCGTCTATGACCTGCTCCTTTTCCTTGAGTCTGCCGTCCTTTATCTGCTCACGAAGCTCCTCGATTATATCCTCGGTGGCTGAAACGCCCACATCCGAGCATATAAGAAGCTCCTCGAGCTCCTCAAGCAAATCCTCGTCCACTCTGACGAACGCCTTAAGCACCTCGTCTATCTGTCCGAAGATGGCGTTCTTCGTTTTAGAGAGTCCCGCCTTAAGCTTATCCAAAAATGCCATCCCAGTCTTCTCCCTTTTTCTTTGAAATCTCGCCTATGTCAAGCTCAAGCACCTTTGAGATGCCTCGCTCGGGCATTGTTACGCCGTAAAGTCTGTTTGCGGCTTCCATTGTTCCGCGGCGGTGAGTGATAAGAATAAACTGCGTTCCGCTCGCGTATCGCTTTATGTACTCCGCGAATCTCGCTACGTTGACCTCGTCAAGCGCCGCCTCTATCTCGTCGAGAATACAGAAGGGCGTGGGGTTGACCTGAAGTATCGCGAAGAAAAGCGCTATCGCGATAAACGACTGCTCTCCTCCCGAAAGCTGAACAAGATTCTTGATTATCTTTCCGGGGGGCGCCGCCTTTATCTCGATTCCGCTCTCGAGCACATTGTCGGGCTCTGTGAGCGACAGCTCTGCCGAGCCGCCTCCGAAAAGCTCTCCGAATACACGGTTGAAATTCTCGTTTATCTGTTGGAATGAGTCGATAAACGCGGTTTTCATCTCGCCCTCAAGCTTATTTATAATGTCAAGCAGGTCATCGCGCGATGCGGTAAGGTCCTTTATCTGCGCGTCCATATAGTCGTACCTTGCCTTGACCTCTTTATATTTGTTGACCGCGTCAAGGTCAACGCTTCCAAGCGCTCTTAACTTATTGCGGCACTCTGTCTGCTTCGCGGCTATCTCGGGACGCTCGGAGGCGTCTATCGCGGGATATCCGAGAGCCATGGCTTCATTTCTCGTCAGCTCGTGCTCATCCCAAAGCTTACTTGCGAGTTTATCCTGTTCGTCTCGGAGATTTGAGAGCTTATTCTCAAGCTTTGAGTAATCTCTGAAAATCAGCTCCTTCTGCGACATCTTCTCCCGCATCCTTGAGTTGACCTCATTGAGCTTACGCTCAAACTCAAATCCGCCCTCCTCTATCTTCGCTCTCTCGGCGTTAAGACGGGCAAGATTCTGCTCACCCGCATCAAACCTCTCTCTGTTCTCGGTCTGACTCTGCTCATACTCGGCTATCTTCGCCTCAAGCTCGAAAATTCTCGCCGTAAGCGCGTTAAGCTGCGCCTCAAAATCAAGGATATGCGCGTCTGCCATCTGCATCATAGAGCGCTCGGTCTCGATATCCTTCTGTATCTCACTTATCGAGATAAACAGAGCGGTCATCTTCTCCTCCGCCTCGCTCTTGCACTCAAGCGCCGCTTCTTTTTCGATATCCTTTGCCTCTCTCACCGCGCTTATTTCCTCTATGCGGTGCTTCAGCTCCTGCTCCTTGCGCAAAAATTCCTCGATATCCTCGTCATACTGCGCCTTCATTCTGTCTATCTCGTCGAAGTCGGATTTCAGCTTGGCAATAAGAGTCTCGTTAGCGTCAAGCTTTGCGGATATCTGCTCGTATCTCGCCTGTTCCGAGCCCTGCATAACGAGAAGTATCTTTTTCTTCTCCTCTGCCGACTCCTTGTCGTACTCGTTCTCGGATATCTTATCCGAAAGTCCCGACAGCTCCTTTTCGGCTTTTCCGAGACGCTCCGTAAGCTCCCCGAGCTCACTCTCAAGTCTCTTTATCTCACCCGCGCGTCCAAGAATATTTCCCTTCTGCTTTACAGAACCGCCCGTAAACGAGCCGCCGACATTTATCTGCTGACCGTCAAGCGTTACCGCCTTTACACGGTAACCAAGGCGCTTTGCCATAGCTGTCGCGTTATCAATATTGTCAAATATCAATGTGCGTCCGAGAAGTCCCGAAACAACCTCGGAGAATTTCGAGTCACATCCGACAAGCTCGTCTGCCACGGCTATATATCCCGCAAAGCCCGAAGCCTCGCTCATCTCCTGCGTGGGCTTCTGCCCTCTCATAGAGGTCAGCGGGAAGAAGGTCGCGCGACCTGCCTCCGCACGGCGAAGCGCGAACATTGCCGCCTTTGCGACACTCTCATCCTCAACGACTATATGCTGAAGATTTGCCCCGAGTGCCGTCTCAATAGCGGTGACGAACTTATCCTCAACGCTTATGACCTTACTCAAAGGACCGTATATCTTTCCGCAGGGAATGCCGTTTTTATCGGTTATCTTATTCTCGGAATACTGCTTCATAACGAAGCGAACGCTTCCCGAATAGCCCTCGAACTGCTGCTCCATTATACGGAATGTCTCTATTCTCTGCGCTATCGAATCAGCGCGAAGCTTGAGAGAGGTCGCGTTTGACGAGAGCTCCTCGCGCTCCGAATAAAGTCCGCCAAGCGCTTCCTCAAGCTTATCTATCGCAGCGTCACACTCTCCGACGGCACTCTGGTACTCGTCAAGTGTGCGCTTAACGCTATCGCACTGTCCGCGAAGCTCATCGGATACCTTTTCGTATCCCGCTATCTCGCCGAGTATCGCGGTATTTCTGTCGTCTCCCGAGGCTCTTGCGTTCTCAAGCACCGACATTCTTACCTTTACGTCAACCGCCTCCGCGTCAAGAACTCTTATATCATCAAGCGCTCTCGCTATCTCAAACTCAAGCTCTCTCGCCTTTGTTTCGCTCTGCTTCTGCTCACCCTGAACAGTCTCGTATTCTTTATTTTTTGTTTCCAGCGCTTCCTCAAGCTCGAATACCTTCTTTATTCTCTCCTCACCAGCAAGTCTTTCGTTCTCGATAGACTTTCTCGCGGACGCGGAGTTACCCTCCGCCTCGGCTATCATTTCCTTGGTGTGAAGAATATTAGTTGCCGTAACGCGGTATTCGCTGTCAAGCGCGTGGTTTTCGTTTGTCTGTGTGCGTATCTCGCCAAGAAGCTTTTCCGAAGCGAGTTTATTTGTCTGCGATGCCTCAAAAAGTCTTTCGTTCTGTACCTCAAACGCCTTTATCGACTCCTCGGCATTCTGAAGGTCAAACTCGGCGTGTCTGAAGCTCTCCTCGGTCTTTGTGATATCCGCGCGGAGTCTTTCGGTATCATAGAGCCAAAGCTGAACGTCAACTCTCTTTTTCGTTTCAAGAAGGTCTATCGCCTTCTTTGCCTTCTCGGATTCCTTCTCGAGCGGTCCGACCTGCGCGGCTACCTCGGCGAATACGTCGTTGATACGAGTCATATTCTCCTCTGTTGCCTTCAGCTTTCTCTCGGTCTCGCTCTTTTTATGTCTGTATTTCGCGATACCCGAAGCGTCCTCGAAGATGCTTCTTCTCTCGTCGCTCTTCTTGGAGACTATCTCGGCTATCTTACCCTGACCGATAATAGAATATCCGTCACGTCCGATACCGGTGTTCATAAACAGCTCGTATATATCGCGCAAACGAACGGCGCGTCTGTTTATGTAATACTCACTCTCACCCGCGCGGTAGTATCTTCTCGTTACCGTCACCTCGTCATACGGACAGTCGAGTCTGCCTATCATTCCCGTGTTGTCAAAGGTAACCGACACCTCGGCGTATCCCATAGGCTTACGGCTGTCGGCTCCTCCGAAAATGATATCCTCCATCTTGGTTCCGCGTATGCTTTTTGAGGACACCTCGCCGAGTACCCAGCGCATAGCGTCCGATATATTCGATTTTCCGCTTCCGTTAGGTCCGACGATTACCGTCGAGCCTCCCTCAAAGGTAAGCTTTGTTTTGTCGGGGAAGGACTTAAAGCCCTGCAATTCAAGCGACTTAAGATACACTTGCCTCTCCTTTCGGGATATTTTTATCCCTCACTTCTTTCTTCGCCCACGGAAAATTTCTTTTCCGAAAAGCCATCTATATCTAATATAATATTATAACCTATAATCTCACTTTTTTCAAGGATTTTTATCCTATTAAAGCATATTTTTTGCACAATGCGGTCTTATTTCTCTTATTTTGCCCCGCGACCTTGGATGTAGCCCCCCGAGCGGCACAAACAGTGAGTGTTTTACCCGCAAAATCTCTGACCTTTCCAAGTCGGTCAAGCTCCTCGCATATACGCTCAAGATAAAGCGCACCCATCGCAAGTTCACCCACCGCGCTATGATTCGCCCCTCCGAAGACCTCGTCCTCATCAGCGAGATTTTCAGACGCGCAAAGTCCCACACGGATACACGGCACACCCTGTCTGTCAAAGACATCGAGAACATTCTTTGTTCTTACAATCGCGTCCTCCTGCGACAGAGGGATATACCGTCCCGACTGCGCCATTCGGCAAAGCTCTGTCTTATGAAACACCACCGTCGGGTAAACTCTCGCTCCGTCGGCTCCCATCTCACATATTCTCCGAGCCGTATAAATCTCGGTCTCGGGAGATGACTCGGGAAGCCCTATCATCATCTGTCCCACAAGCTCGAAGCCGTATTCCTTGATGAGC
>JAFTHJ010000098.1 GCA_017457465.1 Clostridia bacterium
CTTTTATTTGGAGAGTAAGATTTTGAATTTAAGTGTAATATAGTAGCCAATGTTTTCTTTTTGCTTACTGCTTTTATTTGGAGAGTAAGATTTTGAATTTAAGTGTAATATAGTAGCCAATGTTTTCTTTTTGCTTACTGCTTTTATTTGGAGAGTGAGACTTTAAATTTAATTGTGATATAGTAGCCAATGTTTTCTTTTTGCTTACTGCTTTTATTTGGAGAGTAAGATTTTGAATTTAATTGTGATATTGTAGCCAATGTTTTCTTTTTGCTTACTTTTTCTTTTGCAAAAGAAAAAGTAAGAGAAAAAGTAAGAGAAAAAATTTAGGAAGGTAAAAAATGGCTGAAAATAAGAAAAATACAAAAAAAGATTATAATGACCAAAGTATAAAAGCACTCAAGGGAGCAGACCGTGTCAGAAAAAGACCTGCGGTAATTTTCGGCTCCGACGGACTTGAGGGCTGTGAACATTCCTTCTTTGAAATACTCTCAAACTCGGTCGACGAGGCGAAGGAGGGGCATGGCTCGGTCATAACCGTTACGGCATATCTCGACCGTTCTATCCGTGTTGACGACCACGGACGCGGAGTTCCGCTCGGATATAACGAGGCGGAGGGACGCTGGAACTGGGACCTTATATACTGTGAGCTTTACGCGGGTGGTAAATACGACAACAACCAAGGCGGAGCCGCATACGAATATTCTCTCGGACTTAACGGTCTCGGTGCCTGTGCTACACAGTACAGCTCGGAGTTTATGAATGTCTATTCTTATGACGGAACCAACGAAAGCTCGATAAGCTTCAAGCGCGGAGAGCCTGTGACAGAGCTTATGGTGCGCCCTCTCGACAAAAAAGAGAGAAGAACGGGAACGGTGGTTCATTGGAAGCCCGACCTTGATGTCTTTACAGATATAAATATTCCCAGCGAGTTCTTTATTGAGACTCTGCACCGTCAGTCGGTGGTCAACCCAGGTATCAGTTTCGTTCTCCTTACCGAGACAGAGAAGGGCAAGTTCTCCGAGCAGACCTTTGTTTACCAGAACGGAATTATAGACTATATTGCAGAGACCGTTGGCGATAACGCGCTTACCGCGCCTGTACTCTGGCACCTTGAAACACAGGGCCGAGACAGAGCGGATAAGGACGAATATAAGCTGAAGGCAGACTTTTCGTTCTGTATCTCCAACACAGTAAACACACTTGAGTATTATCATAACTCGAGTTTCCTCGAGTACGGCGGCTCACCCGATAAGGCGGTCAAAACGGCGTTTGTATATGCCATTGATAAATATCTGAAGAATGCGGGTAAGTATAATAAGAATGAGAAAAAGATAACCTTTGACGATATTGAGGACTGTCTCGTGCTTGTTATCAACAGCTCCTCGACGATGACTTCTTACGAAAATCAGACTAAAAAGGCTATAAACAACACCTTTATAAAGGATGCTATGACCGAGTTCCTCAAGAACAACCTTGAGATATATTTCGTAGAAAACCCCACGGCGGCAGAGGTCTTCGCAAATCAGGTGCTTGTCAATAAGAGAAGCCGCGAGAGGGCGGAGGAGACGAGAATAAACGTCAAGGGTAAGCTTACAGGCTCTATTGATATTGCCAACAGAGTTGAGAAATTTGTCAACTGCCGCTCGAAGGACCCCAACGTGCGTGAGCTTTATATAGTTGAGGGAGACTCGGCGCTGACATCCTGTAAGCTCGGAAGAAACGCCGAATTTCAGGCTATAATACCTGTCAGAGGTAAGACACTCAACTGTATGAAGAGCTCATATGACAAGATTTTCAAGAGCGAGATAATCACAGACCTGCTCCGAGTTATCGGATGCGGAGTCGAGATAAATGGAAAGGTCAAGGGGGATTTTCCGGTGTTTGACCTGAACGCTCTGCGTTGGTCGAAGATAATTATCTGTACCGATGCCGACGAGGACGGATTCCAGATAAGAACGCTTCTTCTGACTCTCTTTTACCGTTTGCTTCCCACGCTTCTTAAGGAGACGAAGGTGTTTATCGCGGAGTCGCCGCTCTTTGAGATAACCGCAAAGGATAAGATATACTTTGCTTATAACGAGTTTGAAAAGGCGGACATACTCAAGAAGCTTGAGGGACAAAAATATACGCTCCAGCGCTCAAAGGGACTTGGTGAGAACCAGCCTGATATGATGTGGCAGACGACGATGAACCCCGCAACCCGACGTCTTATAGCGGTCAC
>JAFTHJ010000007.1 GCA_017457465.1 Clostridia bacterium
GGGAGCGCGAGGGGGACTTTCCTCAAAAGTCCCCCTCGCACCGTCCGCATCCCGCGTCCTTATAGCTGACGCATAAGTCTTATATAAAATTCAACTGCGCGGCAGATGGCATCGAGCGTAATTCTCTCGTTGTTGCCGTGTATCGTTGCCCTCTCCTGTGAGGTAAGAGCCATTGCCGAAAATCTGTAAACTCGGTCAGAAATCTCTCCGTAATGACGGCTATCCGAGCATTGTACCATAAGATATGGCGAGACAATCGAGCCCTGCCAAGTATCGGCAACCGCACGAGAAAGCTTTCTCCAGCCGTCACAGTCGGTACTTGAAATTCTGCTCGGATTCGTTCCGTTAACCACCTCAAGAGACACGCTCTCGTCACCTATAACACCCTTTATATATTCGATAGCGCTGTCCACCGTGTCATCGGGATTAAGTCTTATATTCGAGACCATACTCGCCGAGGGCGGTATAACATTCGAAGCAGAGCTTCCGCTCATCTGCGTGAACGCCACCGTCGTTCTCATAAGCGCGTTCATCTCTCCGCCGCTCTTTTTCGCCATAGCGTCAAGCACGGGAGCAAAGCACCACTGATTTGCGAATATCACTCTGTAAACAAAGGTAGAATGTCTGCCAAGCGTATCGAACATCTCCGCTACGGGCTTGGTTATGTGCGCACGGAAGGGCTTGTTCTCAACACGCGTACAAGCCTTTGCCAGAACTCCCACGGGCGTGTGCGGCTTGGGAGCGGAGGCGTGACCTCCGTTTGAGCGCACCGAATAGCGCAAGTCAAGCAGTCCCTTTTCGGCAATTCCTATAAG
The DNA here is from genome assembly GCA_017457465.1 of Clostridia bacterium. Taxonomy (GTDB): domain Bacteria; phylum Bacillota; class Clostridia; order Oscillospirales; family CAG-272; genus HGM12713. The sequence continues at coordinate 816 of JAFTHJ010000007.1, forward strand.
CGCACAAGGCTTTTTTACCCCCGGGAATACATTCTCAACCACAGCTCCGCCCTCGTCTACCACGACACCGAGCTTTATTCCCTTTTCCTTGAAATAGTTTACTATATGAACGGCACCGAGTCCGTTGACCTCTTCTCCGCCGGAGAAGGCAAAATATATGTCGCTTTCGGGCACAAATCCCTCGCCTATGAGCGAGTTTGCCGCAGAAAGTACGCCATTGACGGTCACCTTGGTGTCAAGCGTTCCGCGTCCCCACATCACGCCATCTTCGATTACCGCGTCAAAGGGCGGCTTTTCCCAGTTCCCCTCGTCGACGGGTACTACATCGTAATGCGCCATAAGCACGGCGGGCTCTCCCTCGGTCTTTCCTTTCCAACGGAAAAGCAGACCTCTGTCGTCAAGCTTCGTAAACTCGCAGACCTCAAAGACATGCGGATAGAGCGTCGGAAGCAGATTCACAAGCTTTTCAAACTCCGCCTCGTCCTCCTCGTCGTGAGAATATCTCGAAACAGTCTTGCACTTGACAAGCTCACCGAGAGCTGTTATTGCCGCCTCACGGTCAAAGCTCTCTTCTGACCTCTCCCTACTCTCCTCAATATGCGGCTTGAAGGACAGGGCGCGTATGAGCAGGACAGCAACAAAGGCAACTATCAGAGCTATTACAGGTAAAATTATATAAAGTATCATAGTTATCAAAGCCAACCTTTTTTATAGATTATTCTCGCGTATGCTATAGTGAATAGAACTCCGACAGGAACCATAATTCCAACCGTACCCGCATTGAGCGCGGGAACGAATATAAACAGCACAAGCATAAGAAGCACGGGAGCTATAGCAAGTTTGAGATTTTTGGAGACGAACACCACTCCAAGTCCGCCGAAAAGTGCGGGAAGCATCTGGTCAAACGCGGGTTTGAGTGTCTCGGAGGAAAGGATAGGAGTAAGCGGAACTATAAGCGCCACACCGATAATGATTATCACCGTAGTGACTATCGAGGATACCGCTATCGCTATCGTGGAGATTATCTCTCCCTCCTCGCTCTGCGCCTTGACATCAGCGTTCTCAAGCGCGTTGAGTGCGCAAGGAAGCTTGAGGTTTGAAATGTTACCCGTAACAAAGGAAAGATACGAGCCTCCCGCTCCGAGCATAGGAATGTATGTGATAGTCTCTATCACGCCAACCGCCCAGTACATAGGCGCTGTCGCGAGAAGTCCCTTTCCGACCGCAGCCCAGTCGGGGAGCGCCGAGAAAATAATTCCGACCACTACGGGGAACGCCATAAGTATCACCATTACGGTGAGGTTCCATATCCGTCCGTCGCGGTGAACACTGTCCATATATGTATATTCTTTATTGTTCTTAATTTTCTTCATCTTATTAACCTCCAAGAAGCGCCGTAAGCGGAATTGCCGCCGCCATACCGAGCACCATACTGATAGGAAGCGCGTAATCGTTGAGCCACTTCCAACCGAGCTTCTTCATAAGCAGACCGCAGAGCGCCATAACGACTGCCGCCGCTACCATTACAAGCACGGGAATAAGTCCCGAGGTCGATGCGAAGGTTTCTCCGTCAGCGTTGGTGTATACGCCGCCCTCCGACTGCCAAAGTCGCGAGAGGTCGCAGAAGACATATCCCACAAAAGCCGAAATCATTCCGATAAAGAGGGCGTTCTGGAGTATGTCACTCCACTTTTTGTCCTTTTTTTCAAAGCTGACAAGTCCTCCCTGAATCTTCTTCGCGAGGAGAGGCACAAGCCATATGCCAACCATTATCGATATCGTCATAACGATAGCGATAGTCAGATACGCCGACGCGCTCATATTTCCGACGAGGTCGGCAAGTTTCATTCCCATACCCGACGCCGCGTTTGACGCCGCTATTGCCTCATAGGAAAGTGAGCCTACCACAGACAGACGAAGCCACGGAAGCGCTATTCCGAGTGACTGTGAAAGAGATATTACCGCGATGACTATAGACACCGCGGGGGCTATCGTAAATATTGCCGCCGTTATGATAGTCTTTTTTATCTTCGATTTTTCCATTCCTATTTTCTTTGCCCTGCGTACCGACTTGACCAGAAAATAAACCGACTGGGCAAGTACCACGGCAACAACTATCCCGACAAGCAAAAACAGTATCGGGTGGTTTACGTTGAATTCCATTGTTTTCTCCTTTGTGAATTTATTTTATTCGGAACAACTCATCTGCGTTGTTATAGGTAATTTCGGCGATTTTGGAGAGCGATACCCCTTTTATCTCCGCCAGAGCTTCTACCGTATATATCATAAGCCCCGAGTGGTTCATCTTCCCTCTGTGCGGGTGGGGCGCAAGATACGGTGCATCGGTCTCTATAAGAAGACGCTCACAAGGGATACTTGCCGCGACATCCTTTATTCTTGAGGCATTCTTGAAGGTAAGGACTCCCGAAAAGGAAATATACCACCCTCTGCGGACAAGCTCCGCCGCCATCTCGGCACTTCCGCTATAGCTATGAAAGACGCCTCTTACCTCTGGGTGGCGAAGCACGGTTTCAAAACAGTCTCCGTGAGCCTCCCTATCGTGTATGATAACAGGCATATCAAGCTTCTTCGCAAGTTCCATCTGGGCATCAAAAAACTCCGCCTGACGCACTTTGTCAAATCCCTCGTAATGATAATCGAGTCCTATCTCGCCTATCGCCACTATCTTTTTCTCTTTTCTGTTCCCGACATCCCCGATTATCCGCTCAAGCTCGGCAATCTCACTTGGGGCATCACCCTCGCAATAACGCGCATCCTCGGGGTGTATTCCGACAGCGGCATACATTCCGTCATATCTCGCCGCTTGTTCGATACATAGAAGATTATTCGTATTGTTTGTTCCCACGTTTATCACTCGGCTAACGCGATTTCCGTACACCTCGTTCCGAAGTATTCCGTCGGCTCCGCCGACCTCGTCAAACCGCTTATCAAAATAATGGGCATGGGAATCAAAAAGCCTTATTTTATCTGTGTTTTCCATCAATCTCACCTTGGCTGCTCGTATTTAAGGCTTCTGCGGAAAAGTCCGTCGATAGTCTCCCGAGCGTCGCATCCGCAATAGAGCGCACTGTAAACCGCCTCACATATGGGCAGCTCAACACCGTATTTTTCGGAAAGCTCCATAAGCGCCTTTACTGTGTAATATCCCTCGGCAAGTGAGTCGTATTTCTCACCGCGCACAAACTTTTCCCCAAACATACGGTTGTGACTGTACTCCGAGAAGACCGTCGCCTCATAGTCACCGAGGTGACAGAGTCCGTATGCCGAAAGCTCACTTCCGCCCATAGCCGAGATAAGTCTCGCTATTTCGTGCGTTCCTCTTGACATAAGCGCACCCTTAAGTGTGCCGAGACCGAGTCCGTCAAGTATTCCCGCGGCGATACCGATAACATTCTTTGCCGCCGCTCCGATTTCATTTCCGATAACATCGGTTCCGTAATAGAAGCGTATGAGGTCACTGGAAAATTCATTGACAAGTAGCTTTTTGACCTCGTTATCCTCGCTGTCGATAACCATACAGTTCGGTATTCCCGCGTAAAACTCCTGAACGTGCCCAGGACCAAGCCAGACCGCAACCTTATTGGACGCGTCTATATTCTCCGCCGCTATTTGAGAGAGTCTCTTTCCCGTTCCTATCTCTATTCCCTTCATACAGAGAACGAATATCTTATTCTTAAGCCCTAGCGGCTTCAACTCGTCAAGAAATCCTCGGAGCGCTTGAGACGCAATTGATATTATTATTACATCTGCATCTCCGAAGCAGTCGTATGAGGTTGAAAGCGCAATCCTCTCGTTAAGCTCAAGCAGATCGTTCCTTCTCTCGGAGAGAAATCTCTGCATATGTACCGACGAAGCTCTGCCGTAAAGAGTGATAGAGTGTCCTTGACGGTCAAGATACCACGTGATAAGCGAACCCCAACGTCCGCATCCCGCAACAGTTATTTTCATATTTTTCTCCTGAAATATTTCTTAAATGAAAGAGAAAGCTTCCCGAGAGAAGCTTCCTACTCAAAAACTCTCTGACCTCCCGCATATCCGAGAGGCTCGGGTTTTCTTTTATCTTATTCTTTCGCCCAGAGGTGTGTCGTCCGAGAGGAATACCACGCGAACCTTTTCCTCGCCACTGGCGAGTATCATTCCCTGCGACTCTATTCCGCAAAGCTTCGCGGGTTTCAGGTTAGCCACAAGAACGACCTTCTTTCCTATAAGCTCCTCGGGAGTATAGTGCGCCGCGATACCCGAGACGACCTGTCTCTTTTCATATCCGAGGTCTACCTGCATACAGAGAAGCTTCTTTGCCTTCGGAACCTTTTCACAGGAGATTATCTTCGCACTTCGAAGCTCAAGTGCCATAAAGCTCTCTATTCCCACGGGCTCACAGGGCTCGGGCTTCTCTATTTCATTCGCCTTTGCCTCGGCTATCTGCTTCTGTCTCTCCGCCTCAAACTCTGCAAGAACCTTTGCCTCGTCCATACGGGCAAAGAGAACCTTGGAATCCTTAACGGTACTTCCCGCCTTGAGTGCGCCAAAGCGGTCGGCAGTACCTATAGAGGAATATCCGCAGACATCTGTGTTAAGCTCCGAGAGTATCTCCTCGGAGGTTGCGGGAATGAAGGGGTGGAGCAGTACGGCTCCCCAACGGATAGCCTCGAGAAGCGTATAAAGCACGGTTCCCAGTCTCTCTCTCTTGCTCTCGTCCTTGGCGAGTGTCCACGGAGTCGTTTCGTCGATATACTTATTTGCACGGGAGAGCATTTCAAAAATCTCATCAAGCGCGTCGGCAATACGGTAGGCATTCATATTCTCGACTACCTTTTCATATGCCTTTACACAAGCCGCAACCACCTCGCCGTCAAGCTCTTCCCTTGCGGAGGGCTCCTGAATAACCCCGCCGAAATACTTCTTCTGCATATCAAGCGTACGCTTTACAAGGTTTCCGAGATTATTGACAAGGTCTGTATTGAAGCGCTTTATAACATTCTCATATGTGATAGAGCCGTCGTTTGCATAAGGCATTTCGGCAAGGGCGTAATATCTTACTCCGTCAACCGTGAATTTCTCCGCGAGTTTATCGGCATAGATAACGTTTCCGCGGGACTTGGACATCTTGTCCATTCCGAAGTTGAACCACGGGTGCGCGAATACCTTCTTGGGCAGAGGCAAATCAAGCGCCATAAGGAATATCGGCCAGTCTATTGTGTGGACTCTTATGATATCCTTACCTATTATGTGAACATCAGCGGGCCAGTATTTCTTGAACTTTTCGCTCTGCTCCTCATAGCTCTTATCGGGGTCATATCCGAGCGCCGTGATATAGTTGGTGAGAGCGTCGAGCCATA
>JAFTHJ010000099.1 GCA_017457465.1 Clostridia bacterium
AATGAAGTTGGATGCTATCGTAGCCGGAATTATAAGCAACGGCAACGGAGCAAGTGAGTAGGTAGAAGCTATAAAGATATCCTTGAAGCTTCCCTCTCCCTCGAACAGAGTCGTGAGACACCAGTTAGCAACCATCCAGAGAGCGAGCGGGATAGCTACGCTGAGAATGGTAGCAAATATCGTGGTGTATTGTGCTTGAGGATTAAGAATATATCCGCGTCCTATATTCTGGTAGTAGAACGAGACGATTGTTATGCCGAGAATGGTTGCACCCGCGCGTACCGAACCTCTCTTCTCGTGCTTCAAATCCCAGAAGCCGTCGAAGGGATGGAACATCAGGTGGAACACGTAAAGCAATTCCTGCTTATACGTTTTCTTCTCGCACGAAGTAGCCGCCGCTTTATTTACCTTCTTGGCATACTTCATAAATTTAGACCAAGCGAATACAATCGCTATAACGAATATGGGAATAAGGAGAATATACTTGGATATCCATTCCTTTCTTATTTCCTTATACGCGTTCGAGTAGTTCGCCGTGTCGTATGCCGACTGATAGTACTCTACAGCTCCCTCATAGTCACCGCTTCTGTAAAGAGCGTTTCCTATTCCGATATAAGCCGTATCAAAGTTAGAGTTTCTCTTGAGTATCTCGGTCCAGTCTTCTATCGACTTATCGTACTGACGGTTGTTCTGGTTCTCAAGCGCCTTGACCAGAATATCACCGTACTCGGTACGCTGGAAGACCGAGAAGGACTTCGCGGTCTTATCAAGAAGAAGCATTGTGTCTCCCTGATAGGTTATTCCCGCAAGACCTTTGTTAGAAATGTTTCCGAGCTGACGTCCTGTGTCACCAAACGCGAAGAGAAGGTTTCCGTCATAGTCATATGTAAATACCTTGCTTCGCTTCTGGTCGACTATAGACCACGTTGCTTCGGGACCTACGGCAACGTCAACAACGGTCGAAGGACCTGTGATAGTGTCTGTTACCGAGACCTTTGTAAGGTCTATCTCACCCGAAGGCGGATAGAAGCCGTTACGTCTCATTATCTCGTCACCCGCCGCGTTGAGCATCTTTACGGGAGCGAAGTCACCGGATTTCGACTTACCTGTAATAGCCGACGAAACGCTGGATTCCTCAATGGAGGATGTGGTTACGTAGATAAATCCGTCGGAGTTTATAGAGATGTTATTGAACTCTGTGGAAACTATAGTTCCCGAGAGCGCTCTCTGCTCCTCGGTCTGGAATCTTCTCCAGATTATCTGCCAGAGGCTTACCGTAGCCTTCTGCGCTCCGATAAATCCTGTGAACTCACCTGTATCGGTCATAACTATAATTCCCTGATAGGTAGTCGAGGATACAACATACATTCTGTCGTACTGGTCGACTGCTACCGCAACAGGCTTATAGACCGCACCCTCATCGAAAAGCTCGGATTCGGGCTGGGGAATGATAGACAGGAAGTTACCGTCACGGTCGAAGGTAACTATTCTGTTTGCGTTAGTGTCACAAACGAAGATTCTGCCCTCAACGAGCTCTCCGTTGACAATCTTATCAGAGGTGATAAACACACCCTGGGGAGCCGAAAGTCCGTCGGGAACACCCTGGTCGTTTGTGAAGTTTTCAATAATGAATTTAAGCTTGTAATAACGGTCAAGGACTAATATTCTGTTATTATCGGTATCAGCGATATAAACATTCTGCTGGTCATCAGTCTCAAGATCCGAAGGACTTGCCAAGGAAAGCTTGGCGGTAAATTCCTTACTCTTTGTGTCAAGTTCGGGATAGTACTTCTTCATTGCCGCAGCATCCGCTATTCCCATATAGGACGAGTCTATCGTCTTAACGGGAGTATAGGCGTCGGGAGAATGAAGCGCTGTTCCGTTGATTGAGTAAGTGTATGTCTGATAAGGTGCGGCTGCACTTGCAGGAAGAGCAAATATCATAACAAGCACGAACATCAAACATAATATAGATGTTAACTTTTTCATATTCTCCTCCTGAATTAGTCTTTCATACCACTCGAGCCCATTGTTTCAATAATGTTGGACTGCGAAATAATAAATACTATAATCGGAACCATCATCATTATAACGGTTGCCGCTGCACTCGCTCCCGCACGCTTGATTCCTCCTGCCGTTATCTGCTGGATAGCGTAGTTGAAGGATTTAAGCTCCGCGGAG
>JAFTHJ010000100.1 GCA_017457465.1 Clostridia bacterium
ACAAAGAAAAAGATTTTTCAATAGTTTTTTGAAAAAATAAAAAATATATTTGAAAATATCTTATTTCATTGACATCGGAGCTTGAAAATGATACAATAATATAATACGATATTTCGGGGAGGTGAGAGATATGCAGGATAGTGGCGGCGGAAATTCGCGAAAGAAAGAGCTTGACGATTTCTGGGACATAGATATGATAGTTCCGAAAAGAAAGGCACCTATGCATAGCTCCGCAAAATCTACCGAAACCGTGGAGATAACCGTCTCGTCCGCGCTTGAGTCACTCACAGACAGCAAGACTTACAAGTCCGAAAAATTAAGCGTGGGAGAGGGAGGCGTTATCAAAAAATACCTCTCGGAGGATGTCTCTCAAAGGGAGCCACTTTATAGCTATTCGCTGGAAAACTCTCTGGTTCACAACGTGAGGATATACAAGAAGCCGAGCAATTACGCGTATTACGAGAATTTTTACAGAGACGCGCTAAAATACTTAAACGAAAAATCAGCGGTGGCGGAGCGCGTTCCGTTCTTCTCATACGTTCCGCAATATGACCAGATGAACGAGGGACAGTTTGCGTACTATCTCTATTTCAGGGAGCAGGCGAGGTCGGGAAATTATATAGATGCCGATTACAGCTATATATTGCTTTATATTTACGAGATACTGAATCTTGGTGACAGAATGGACACGACCTTCGGTCAGTCCCAGCTTTGCGGACTTTGGTGGGCGTATCGGGATAAGCACTGCGCACTTGGCAGACAACTTGCCGACTGGATGTGTGAATACAGTCTGATAAACCGAGTGGCGCCCCCTGCGGATATTGATATTCAAAGTATTCCGCGCGAGTGCGTATATAAGGAATATCTTCTTGTCAACAAGGGCGTTGGATATGACTATTATTCCGAGGCGTTACTCGCCCTCTCAAGCGCGTATGATTACCGACGCAGCAAGTTTGCGACGGGGGAGAATACCGAGGTTTTTGAGCGGTACATTCCCAAGGCGCTTTCGGCGTGTATCGCGCATCTTTCTACCTCGGGCGGAGTTCTCTCGGGAGTGGGATTCAGTGACAGCAGCATCTCACGGGACGCCTATGTGGGCGCACTTTGCTCACACAGAGCGAGATATAAAATAGAGCTTGACTATTGCTCTTTTTCAAGGACAAACGAGTTGAGATATCTTGTTGGGGATATCGTGAAATATTCAGAAAACAAAATAAGGGCGTATTTGGGAATAAAATCGAGGCTTGGATGTTATTCTCTTGACAACGATATAAGGCATTTGCTTGACGACTTTTTTGCCACTCGACTCACAAAGCGTGTCAAGACCGTCCGAAAGGAAGAACGTCAGGAATACGATGCTTTGTATGAGCTTCCCGCGAAGCCGCTTTCGCTCTCCGATGCCTCAAAAATCGAGGAGGAGTCATGGGAGACAACGAGGAGCCTTGTGGAAGCCTTTGAGGAGGAAGAATCGGTTTCGGACATCTCTTATGTCGCGGAAAAGGAAATTGCCGAGGTGCTTGGCGAGAATGTCGCGGATGATAGCGACGGCTTGATGGGGGCGCTAGGAGAGCTCTTGGTGTTTGCCAGAGCCGTATATCGTGGGGACACGGCGGCACAAAGAGAATTCATCCGCGGAAGCGGACGGATGCCCGACAGTATAGTTGACAGCATAAACGAGATAAGCACCGATATAATCGGAGATATTCTTATCGAGGATGATGGCGGAGCATATAGAATAGTTGAGGATTACGAATTTTATTTTGAAGCTTCGGAGGATTAAATGGAACAGGATATAAATTTGCAAAGAGTACCTAAAAGAATACTTAATTCCTTACTCGCCTCGGTTTCAGCAGGTGTTGTTCCGAGAGCGGGAGCGCCGTATATCGCTATCGGGCGCAAGGACGAAATAGCCGCGCTTCTTTCCGACCTTGAGTCGGTCAACGAGGGCTGCGGAACTATGCGATTTATCATAGGACGGTACGGAAGCGGAAAGAGCTTTCTTATGCAGCTTATAAGGGGATACGCCCTTGAACGGGATTTTGTTACTGCGGATGCCGACCTCTCTCCCGAGCGCAGACTTTACGGAGCCTCGGGGAGCGGTGTCGCGACCTACAGAGAGCTTATAAAGAATCTCGCTTCTAAATCCTCGCCCGACGGCGGGGCTCTGCCGAGGATAATCGCCCGTTGGATAGACGGTATGCAAGTTGAGATAACAGCTACGGGTGTCGAACCCGAGAGCGAGGAGTTCGCGAGAAGACTTAATATCTGCGTTTCGGAGAAGCTTCGGGATATCGAGTTTTTAGTTGGCGGGTTCGATTTTTCGCGCGTGATAACCGAATATTACAAGGCGTTTGTCAGGGGCGATGATGAAAGACGAATAGCCTGTCTGCGCTGGCTCCGAGGCGAGTTCGCCACCAAGACCGAGGCAAGAGGGGCTCTTGGCTTTTCGGTGTCGGTCATAATCGACGACGATAACTGGTATGACTTTCTCAAACTCTGGGCATCTCTGGTACGCACTATGGGCTACAGAGGACTTATAGTATTTATCGACGAGTGTGTCAATCTTTACAAGATAAATCACAGGGTAAGTCGGGAGAATAACTATGAGAAGATACTCTCAATGTTCAACGATACCTTGCAGGGACGTGCGCCGGGGCTTGGACTTGTTCTCGGCGGAACTCCGCAGTTCCTTGACGATACGCGCAGAGGACTTTTCAGCTACGAGGCTTTGCGAAGCAGACTTTGCGACAGCCGCTTCTCGGTAGACGGTGCTGTAAATCTCATAGGTCCCGTGATAAGACTCCGTAGATTAAGTGACGACGAGCTTTTCGCGCTCATATCGAGAGTGACCAAGCTATATGCGCAGAATTACGGAGTAGAGCCGAGAATAACGGAGGATGAGAAGGTCAGATTCCTTCAGATTTGTCTCTCACGCGCGGGTGCTGACAGTATGATAACACCGCGTGAGATGCTCCGAGATTATATGACGGTGCTTAATCTGCTTATGCAGAACAGTGAGCTTACCTTTGACGGTATAGTGGGTACCGCGGTGACACTTAAGAGTGAAGCCGAGGAGTTTGAAGAAAAGAACGATAAAAAGGTGTATGCGCCCGAGGATATAATTTTTTGAGACGAAAATGAAAGCTTAAAGGGGAGGATGGAAGAATGACCGAGGCGGACAGAATATTTGAACGCTTTCCCGATTTTATCAGGGAATTTATATATTCTCATTCGTGGGAATCATTGCGCGCGGTGCAGATAGCCGCGGCTAAAACTATATTTGAAACAGACAGAAATCTTCTGCTCACCTCGTCGACCGCGAGCGGAAAAACCGAGGCGGCGTTCTTTCCGATACTTACCGAGCTTTACTACAACAGACCGTCGAGTATAGGAGTGCTATATATAGCACCCCTCAAAAGCCTTATAAACGACCAGTTTCTGCGTATCGATTCGCTTCTTGAGGAGACGGGAATAAAGGTCACGCATTGGCACGGAGACGTGGCGGCATCGCACAAGAAGAAGCTTCTGTCCTCTCCCGAGGGAATATTGCAGATAACGCCCGAATCGCTTGAGGCTATGCTTATCAACCGCTCAAACGATATACCAAGGCTTTTCGGAGACCTGCGCTATGTGGTCATAGACGAGATACACACACTCACGGGAAGCGACAGAGGAAATCAGATAATCTGTCAGCTCTCGAGAATATCGCGGCTTATAGGACACTCGCCAAGGCGTATCGGACTTTCCGCGACGGTTGGCTGCGCCTCGGATGCGGCTGCGTGGCTCGCGGCGGGGAGCGGACGGGATACGGATGTTCCGCTCTTTGAGGAGGAGCAGATAAGATGGCGGATCGGAATGGAGCATTTCTTTATTCACGGAAAGAACGAGGGTGAAGAGAAAGGGGAATCGGTCTCGGCTCTTGACGCGGGATACGAGTATATGTATGATTGTGTCAAGGATAAAAAATCTCTCGTGTTTTCAAATTCGCGTGAGGAGACAGAATATGTATGCGCCACTCTGCGGCAGATAGCGCGTAGGAGGGGAGAGCGGGATATATTCCTGATACACCACGGAAATCTATCGGCATCTCTGCGTGAGGAAGCCGAAATGAAAATGAAGGACGAGGATATTCACGCGGTCACCTGCGCTACTGTTACTATGGAGCTTGGTATAGATATCGGTAAGCTCGAGAGAATACTTCAGAATGACGCCCCGAATAGCGTATCGAGCTTTTTGCAGAGGCTCGGACGCTCGGGCAGACGCGGACAGCCGCCCGAGATGATGATGGTATTCCGCGAGGAGGAGCCGCTCCCGAACGCTCCGCTTCCGCAGCTTATTCCGTGGGGACTTATCCGCGCTATTGCCATAGTTCAGTTGTATATTGAGGAAAGATTTATAGAGCCGCCCTTCTCGAAAAAGCAGCCTATGAGTCTTTTGTTCCACCAGACCTTGAGCGTTCTGGCGTCGAGCGGAGAGCTTACCGCGGCAAGACTTGCCGAGAGGGTGTTGAGTCTGCCGCCGTTTGCGGATATTTCGCGGGAGGATTATAAGGCGCTTATAGTTTCAATGCTTAACTCGGATATGATAGAGATGACCGAGGAGAAAGGTCTTATCGTAGGACTTGCGGGGGAGAGACTTCTCGGCAGCTTCAAGTTTTACGCGGTATTCAACGATAGCGAGGATTATACCGTGAGATGTGAATCCGAGGAGATAGGAACAATAACCACACCGCCACCCGCGGGAGACAGATTTGCACTTGCGGGTAGGGTATGGGAGGTTACCGAGGTCGATACACAGCGACGGCTCGATTACGTTAAGAGCGTTGAGGGCAAAATGGAGATATCCTGGCCCGGAGATTACGGAGAGATACACACCCGCATACTTGAGAGAATGAAGCAGGTGCTATCGGAGGATACAGTATATCCCTATCTGAAAGAGAATGCCCGACACAGGCTCGATGTGGCAAGACGAGTTGCGAGAGCGACGGGAATGACAAGAAATTCCCTTATACACCTCGGCGGATATACCTGGTGTCTGTTCCCTTGGCTCGGAACACGCTCCTTCAGAACGCTTCGCAAATTCCTCTCGAAGAACGCCCATCGCTTCGGTATATCGGGGATAGAGTTTGAGGGATGCTATTATATTACCTTCCGTATGGAGCGGGGAAGCGGAGAGGAGCTTTTCGCTTATCTGAACTCACACGTGGAGAAATACGGCATAGACCCGCTGACGCTCGTAAGCCCGAAGGAGCTTCCCGTGTTTGAAAAATACGATAGCTATATCCCGGGTGAGCTTTTGAGATACGCATATGCTGCCGATAAGCTCAATCCGCGCGAAACAGAGCGGAGAATTGGGGATATTTATAGCGAATATAAGCTCTGAATTGTCCAAAACGCCCCAAAAGTGCTTTAATGCGAAAAATAATATTGTGCAGAATGAATATTGACTTTTTTGGCGTAAAAGAGTATCATATACTTACCGCTATGATAGGGAGCGGCACGGCGCGAATTTTTCATCAGAGAGCTGTCGTACGGTGCGAGACAGTGAAAGACCGCCGCGCTAATCACCCTTGAGCTGACTGCCGAAAGTCTGTGCAACACCGGTTGCGCGACAAGTAGAACAGTACGTGATTTCCGCGTTAAGGAAAAATGTATGAAAGTACGTTGAGTGTCCCGAGTATATTCGGGGAATCGGAGTGGTACCGCGGAGTTTTCGTCTCCGTCTCTGTTAAGAGACGGAGACTTATTTTTTTGAAAGGATATATAGAAAAATGCTTACACTTGATAAGGTATATCACGCGGCGTACGTTCTCAAGGACGTCGTCAGAGAGACATCGCTCATTCAGTCTGCGAAAATAAATCCCGACTGCAAGGAGCTTTATCTCAAAACCGAAAATCTTCAGATAACAGGCTCCTTTAAGGTAAGAGGAGCGGGATATATGATATCCCAGCTTACCGAGGAGGAAAAGGCGAGGGGCGTTATAGCTTGTTCTGCGGGAAATCACGCGCAGGGCGTGGCTCTCGCGGCTTCCAAATACGGAATAAAGGCGACTATCTGTCTGCCTGACGGAGCGCCTATCTCCAAGGTAGAGGCGACCAAGAGCTACGGCGCCGAGGTCGTTATGGTCAAGGGAGTTTACGACGATGCCTATAAACGCGCTCTTGAGCTTCGTGACGAAAAGGGATATACGTTTGTCCATCCCTTTGACGACGATAATGTTATAGCGGGACAGGGAACCATAGGTCTTGAGATACTTAACGAGCTTGACGGTATAGACGCCGTAGTCGTTCCCGTAGGCGGAGGCGGACTTATATCTGGCGTGGCTTATGTAATAAAGCATCTCGCGCCTCACGTCAAGGTATACGGCGTTCAGTCAGCGGGTGCGCCGAGTATGTACAACTCGGTTCGTGACGGAAAAATAGAGCGTCTCGGCAGCGTATCCACGATAGCCGACGGTATTGCGGTCAAGCAGCCGGGTGAGAACACCTTCGACCTCTGCTCGAAATATGTTGACGAGATAGTTATCGTTAACGAGGACGAGATATCCTCCGCGATACTCGCGCTCATAGAACAGCATAAGATGATAGCCGAGGGCGCGGGAGCGGTATCGGTGGCGGCGGTTATGTTCAACAAGATTCCCGTCAAGGATAAACGAGTTGTCTGTGTCGTATCGGGCGGTAATATAGACGTTACGATACTCTCCCGAGTTATCGAGAGAGGTCTGCTCACCTCGGGAAGAACCTGCAATCTCTGCATCGAGCTTATGGATAAGCCCGGTCAGCTTATGGATGTATCCAGAATTATTGCTTCTCTGGGAGCGAACGTTATCTCGGTTCACCACGAGAGAGCGAGTGAGACAAAGGATATCAACGGCTGTTATCTGCGTCTGGTTCTTGAGACCAAGAATTATGAACATATCGAATCAATAACGAAGGCACTCTCCAATGAGGGCTTCCGCATAGTTTCGGTTCAGTAAAATAAAAAGGAGATAAATACAATGAGCGAAAAGGTATATACGAAAAACGCGCCCGACGCGATAGGACCGTACTCACAGGCGGTGAAGTGCGGAGGATTTGTTTTTACATCGGGACAGATAGCTATAAATCCCGCGAGCGGAACGGTTGAGGCGCAGACTATCGAGGAGCAGACAGAGCAGATATGCAAAAATCTCTGCGCGGTTCTTGAGGCTGCGGGAAGCTCGATAGACAAAGCGGTCAAGACAACCTGCTTCCTTGCCGATATGGCGGATTTTGCGGCGTTCAACGAGGTTTACGGAAGATATTTCACATCCAAACCCGCGCGTTCCTGCGTTGCTGCAAAGCAGCTGCCCAAGAACGTTCTTGCAGAGGTAGAGGTAATCGCCGAGCTGTAAAGGAAAAGTATGAGTCGGTTTGCCATAAAATCCGACGAAATGCGATAAAAATATGTGCATATTGAATCAAATTTTCAAAAATGCAGAATTCTTCTTGACAAAGACAGGGATTCGTGATAAAATTACCACAATATTTATTTTAAGCGTTTAAGGGAATTAGTAGTGCGCAAGCGTTTTCAGAAAGCCGACGGGTGATGCGAGTCGGTAGCGCGACCGTATGAATCTCCTCCCCCAGCTTCCGCTTGAAGACCCCTCGGGTTGCGTAGACGCGGACGGAGAGTCACCGTTATCACAGACGATTCACTGATAGGTGAAGCAGAGTGGCCGTAAAACGGCAATAAGAGTGGTACCGCAGAGTGTCAACGACCTTTGTCTCTTTTAACGGAAGAGATAAAGGTCTTTTTTGAATTTACAGGCACTTTTGTGACGGAAATGCTTGAAATCACAATGAAAACAACTATTCGCCTAGTGCGAAAACAGGAGGAAAGAATGATATTGAACGGCTCTGAAATACTTGTAAATGTTCTTCTTGAGCAGGGCGTTGATACCGTGTTCGGATATCCGGGCGGCGCGGTTCTCAATATATACGACGCGCTTTACAAGTATAGCGACAAAATTCATCATTATATGACGGCGCACGAGCAGGGAGCTGCTCACGCGGCTGACGGATACGCGAGAGCAACGGGTAAGACGGGCGTTGTTATAGCGACGAGCGGCCCCGGTGCCACAAACCTTGTTACGGGTATCGCGACAGCTTATATGGACAGCGTTCCTATGGTTGCTATTACAGGAAACGTCCCCACGCAGCTTATCGGATGCGATAGCTTTCAGGAGGTTTACATTGCGGGTATAACGATGCCCATAACCAAGCACAATTTCGTGGTTCGCAAGGTTGAGGAGCTGGCTGATATAGTCAGAGAGGCATTTAAGATTGCCGCGAGCGGCAGACCTGGGCCCGTGCTTATAGATATCCCGAAGGATATCACAGCGGATAAGACCACATACGTTCCCGCCGAGAAGGTCGTGCCCCAAAATCCCCGCCCGAGACTTAAAAATATCGAGGAGATTGCGGGACTTATAAACAGAGCTGAAAGACCTTTCATATATTTCGGCGGAGGCGTCAGAATATCGGGAGCGGGGGAGGAGCTTCGTGAGCTGATAATGAGAGCTGATATCCCCGCGGCGCATACGCTTATGGCGGCGGGCGTTCTCGGATATAACGAAAAGAACAACCTCGGACTTATAGGTATGCACGGCTGCTATTCGGCAAACGCGGCGGCAAACAGAGCCGATATAATGCTCGCCATCGGAACACGCTTCAGCGACCGCGTGGCGCTCAACACCGAAAAGTTCGGTCATAACTCGCGTATCGTGCATATAGATATAGACCCCAGCGAGATAAACAAGATAATTGTTGCCGATTACAGTATTACGGGAGACGTAAAGGAGGTTCTCACAGAGCTTCTCAAGTACATAAAGCCCCGTAAGCACGACGATTGGACGGCACAGATAGCCAAGTGGAAGAGAGACGACTATATGCCCGAGGACAGAGAGGATATCCTCCGACCTCATCAGGTTATCGATACTACCTGCAGAATTGCGGGTGAGGATGCGATATACGTCACCGACGTCGGTCAGCATCAGCTTTGGGCGGCGCAGTATCTCCGCCACGTAAAGCCGAGAAACTTCCTCACAAGCGGAGGCCTCGGAACTATGGGATACGGATACGGCGCGGCTCTCGGAGCGCAGACGGCGTGTCCCGATAAAACGGTGGTTCATTTCACGTCCGACGGCTCACTCCATATGAATATGAACGAGCTTTGCACGGCAGTAAGCTACAAGCTGCCTGTAATAACCGTCATACTCAATAACGCGGTTCTCGGAATGGTAAGACAGTGGCAGGGAGTTTTCTATGACAGAAGATTCTCCTCCAGTGAGCCCGAGAGAAAGACCGACTATGTCGCGGTAGCCCGTGCGTTCGGCGGCGAGGGATATGTCTGTGAGACACCCGCCGAGCTTGAGGAGGCTATGAAGAAGGCGGTCAAGGCAGATGGCCCTGTCTGGATAGATTGCAGAATAGACCGTGAAGAAAAGGTTCTCCCGATGATACCCTCGGGACAGACCGTTCACGACACTATCTTCAAATAAGGAGGATTATGGATATGAGAAAGCAATGTATGGTTCTCCTTGTTGAGAATAACGCGGGAGTTCTCGCGAGAGTCAGCTCACTCTTTATGCAGAGAGGATTTAATATCGACTCGCTTACCGTTTCCTCTACCGATAGTCCGAATATATCGAGAATAACGGTAATGACAACGGGAGATAACAGAACCTTCAGCCAGATAATGAAGCAGACGAGTAAGCTCGTTGAGGCAAAGATGATATTCTCGGTCGAGCCCGAGTTCAGCCTTATCCGAGAGATACTTATGGTAAAATTCTCGAGCGACACAGAGGAGCTTGAGGAGCTTAAAAAGATAATAGAAAGATTTGGAGCTCACATCATAGATATGTCCTACGGTTGCTTCGTTGCCGAGCTTACCGAGTCCCCCCAGAGAGTTGACGACTTCCTTGAGGCTGTCAAGTCTTACAGAATGATAGAGATATGCCGTTCGGGAGCGATAGCGCTCGAGCGCGGACTCATCGATTATGAACTTAATTAAACTTTTATATATTTAAGGAGATTAAAAAAATGATTACAAAGTATTACGACACAGATTGCAACCTCGGTTTGCTTGACGGCAAGACAGTATCGGTTATCGGATTCGGTAGCCAGGGACACGCTCATTCGATGAACCTCGCTGAAAGCGGAGTTAACGTGGCTGTCGGCTTGAGAAAGGGTAGCGCTCACTGGAAGAAGGCAGAGGATTTCGCCGCAACACATCCCAACTTCAAGGTAATGGAGATTGAGGACGCCGCAAAGGCAGGAGACCTCGTAATGATGCTCGTTCCCGATGAACTTGCCGCTGATATCTACAACAAGCAGGTAGCTCCCCATATGAAGGACGGCGACGTTCTTATGTTCGCTCACGGCTTCAATATTCACTTTAACTTCATTCAACCCGCAAAGAATATCGACGTTATCATGGTCGCTCCCAAGGGTCCCGGACACACAGTAAGAAGCCAGTATCAGGAGGGCAAGGGAGTTCCCAGCCTTATCGCTATTCATCAGGACTACACCGGCAAGGCTAAAGAGTACGCACTCGCATATGCAAGCGGAATCGGAGCAGGTAGAGCGGGTATCCTTGAGACATCCTTCAGAGAGGAGACCGAGACAGACCTCTTTGGTGAGCAGGCAGTTCTCTGCGGCGGTGTTACCGAGCTTATGAAGGCAGGCTTTGACACACTCGTTGAGGCAGGCTACGAGCCCGAGATGGCAT
>JAFTHJ010000101.1 GCA_017457465.1 Clostridia bacterium
CAGGCAGTTCTTTGCGGCGGTGTTACCGAGCTTATGAAGGCTGGATTTGACACCCTCGTTGAGGCAGGTTATGAGCCCGAGATGGCATACTTTGAGTGTATCCACGAGATGAAGCTCATCGTTGACCTTATCAACAACGGCGGATTTGCTATGATGAGATATTCTATCTCCAACACAGCAGAGTACGGTGACTACAGAACAGGTAAGAGACTCATCACAGATGAGACTCGTAAGGAGATGAAGAAGGTTCTCTCCGAGATTCAGGACGGAACATTCGCATCCGAGTTTATGCAGGAATTCTCCGCGGGACGTAAGGCAAAGTTCCTTGCTACTCGCCGCAAGGAGAGTGAGCATCAGCTTGAGAAGACGGGCGCAGAGCTTCGTCAGATGATGAGCTGGCTCAAAAAGTAATTAATTAAAATCAAATATTCTGTTCGGAAGCCGACGGCTTCCGAACAGAATGATATTCAGGAGGAAAGCGCTATGATAATGGCCGTGAATATCGGAAACACACGAATATCCGTGGGCTTTTTTGACGATGCCTTCTCTTGCGTGAAATATAAGCTTGAGCTTTCGACCGACCTCTCAAAAACCGTTGACGAATATTTTTCAACGGTTAAACTTATCACAAGAGAGTGCGGATTTGAAACAGACGGACTTTGCGGAGGAGTTGTCTCCTCTGTGGTTCCGCAGCTCACGGCAACGCTTTGCGAGACCGTGAGAAGATTTACGGGAGAGGAACCTGTGCTTGTCGGACCGGGCGTAAAAACAGGCTTTCCCATAAAAATAGACTCGCCCGCCGAGCTCGGCGGAGATATGGTGGCTAACGCCGCCGCGGTCGTTTCGACCAATAAAGAGAAAAATAATACGGGAGCGTCGGTGGTGGTCGATATGAGCGCCGTTACCACGGTCTCGGCAATCAACAGACAGGGTGAATTTATCGGTTGCTCGATAATCCCCGGAGTGCAGATGTCGCTTGAAGCGCTTCACGGAAAGACGGCGCTGCTTCCGAATGTCGCCTACTCGGCTCAAACAGTAGCTATAGGCAAAAACTCACAGGAGTCGGTGCGCTCGGGAGTTATACTCGGACACGCTATGATGCTTGACGGATTTGTCACAAGATTCGCGAGGGAGATGAAGACCTCTCCCGAGGAGATGAATTGCGTTATCACAGGTGAATACGCGAAATATGTGATGTCAATGTGTCGCACTTCCTTTGAATATGACGAGGAGCTTACCCTTAAGGGACTCTGGTTTATATATCGCAAATCAAAGGATATTAAAGCTTGATAATAACGGCTCTGCCGATATTATAAATTTTACGCGCCGTACCCACGCGGACGGCAGCACCGAGTGAAAGTCTCGGAAGGAGGAACATTTATGTTCAATTTTTCATTTATTAAGACAGCACACACGGCTGTACTCACGGAGGTGTCGTTATGAGAAACACCTTGCACAAAAAAATACTTGATATGGCAATACTCGCTATGCTTCTGGCACTTGTTGTAGTGCTTCAGATATTTGCGGGATTTATCAAGATTGGACCGTTTTCACCCTCTCTCGTTCTTATTCCGATAGTTATCGCGGCAATACTCACGGGACCTGTCGGAGGCGCGGTTATAGGCGCGGCTTTCGGTATAGTCGTTATAATACAGTGCTTTACGGGAGTTGACGCGGGTGGCTTTATTCTCTGGGGTATAAATCCCTTCTTAACGGCGCTTATCTGCCTTACCAAGGGAGTTTGCGCGGGACTGGTACCCGGACTTATCTATAAGGCTATCGCGGGGAAGGAGCCCTCTGATTCCAGAATCCTCGTTTCCTCTGTCGTTGCGGCGCTTTCCGCTCCGATAGTTAACACGGGACTCTTCCTCATAGGTCTTTCGGTGTTTTTCACCGATACGCTTTACGCGTGGAGTGGCGGCACCAATGTTATGCTTTATATAATTACGGGACTTATAGGGGTGAATTTCCTTATCGAATTCGGAATAAACGCTATCGTTTCTCCCGCGGTCTCAACGGTAGTTAAGGTATCTACCAAAAAGATTTTCAAAAATATTTAACCTAAATAAAATCTGTTTCTTGAAAGGATTTATGTTATGTCACTTCGTTCTGATAATGTAACAAAGGGCGCCGAGAGAGCGCCGAACAGAAGCCTGTTTTACGCTATGGGCTATACAAAGGAAGAGCTTGAAAGACCGCTTATCGGTGTTGTCAGCGCTCACAGTGAGATAGTTCCCGGACACATTCACCTCGATAAGATTGCAGAGGCAGTCAAGGCGGGAATCAGAATGGCGGGAGGAACCCCCGTGCTTATCCCCGCGATAGGTGTTTGCGACGGTATCGCTATGGGACATATCGGAATGAAGTATTCACTCGCGAGCCGTGAGCTTATCTGCGACAGTGTTGAAACTATGACTATGGCGCACCAGCTCGACGGACTCGTTCTCGTTCCCAACTGCGATAAGATAGTCCCCGGAATGGTAATGGCAGCGGTCAGAATGAATATTCCCGCGCTCGTTTGCAGTGGCGGACCTATGCTTGCGGGACACTATGACGGCGAGGAGGTCAGCCTCTCAAAGATGTTTGAGGCGGTCGGCGCGTATAAGGCGGGAATGATAGATGAATGTAAGCTTCACGAGTGCGAGACAGGCGTTTGCCCAGGCTGCGGAAGCTGCGCGGGAATGTATACCGCGAACAGTATGAACTGCCTTTGCGAGGCTATAGGTATAGCTCTCCCCGGTAACGGAACTATACCCGCGGTAAGCAATAAGAGAGTGATACTCGCAAAACACGCGGGAATGGCGATTATGGAACTTGTCAATAACAATATCTGCGCACGTGACATAATCAACGAAAAATCTATAATGAACGCCCTCGCCTGTGATATGGCGCTCGGATGCAGCTCTAACAGTGTGCTTCATCTTCTCGCTATCTCGAATGAGGCGGGAGTTAAGGTTGACCTTGACCTCTTTAATAAGATGAGCGACAGAGTTCCGAATCTCTGTCACCTCGCACCCGCAGGTCCCACGCATATTCAGGACCTTGATATGGCAGGTGGTATCCCCGCGGTTCAGGCGGAGCTGCTCAAGGCAGGTCTTATCGACGGAAGTGCGCTCACCGTTACAACCAAGACGGTTGCCGAGAATATCGAGGGCGCATACATAAAGGATACGGGCTCTATAAGACCTATAGATAATCCCTACAGCGCAACAGGCGGAATACAGATTCTTTGGGGTAACATCGCGCAGAACGGCTCTGTTGTAAAGAGAAGCGCGGTAGCTCCCGAAATGCTGAAGCATAGCGGTCCCGCGAGAGTATTTGACTCCGAGGAGGAGGCTATCGAGGCTATATACAACGGAAAGATAGTTGACGGAGATGTCGTTGTTATAAGATACGAGGGTCCCAAGGGCGGTCCCGGTATGAGAGAGATGCTCAATCCCACGAGTGCGCTTGCGGGAATGAAGCTCGATAAGACGGTTGCCCTTATAACCGACGGAAGATTCTCGGGCGCATCCAGAGGCGCTTCTATCGGACACGTCAGCCCCGAGGCGGCAGACCACGGAAATATCGCGCTGCTCAAGGAAGGCGATATTATTGAGATAGATATTCCGAACGCCTCTCTTAATGCGAGAGTCAGCGACGAGGAGTTCGCAAAGAGAAGAGAGACCTACGTACCCCGTGAGCCCAATATCAAGACGGGTTGGCTCTCCCGCTATTCCAAGCTTGTAAGCGGAGCCGAGAACGGCGCTGTGATGAAATAACGATTTGAAAGGATTGCCCTTGCAATAAAGAGTGATAATGGAAAACATAAGCAAGTATACACGACAGTACTTTCCCGCACCCGCAGGAGAGATGAAATGGACGAAGAAAAATTACATAAGCAAAGCCCCCATATGGTGCTCGGTGGACCTCCGCGACGGTAACCAGTCGCTCATAGTTCCTATGAGTCTTGAGGAAAAGCTTGAATTTTTCAAGCTTCTTGTTGACCTCGGCTTCAAGGAGATAGAGGTCGGCTTTCCCGCGGCATCCGAGACCGAGTATAAGTTCCTTCGCACACTTATAGAGGAGAATCTTATACCCGATGATGTGACCGTTCAGGTGCTTACACAGTCACGTGAGCATATCATCAAAAAGACATTTGAGAGCCTTCGCGGAGTAAAGAACGCCATAGTTCATCTCTATAACTCGACTTCTGTGGCGCAGAGAGAGCAGGTGTTCAAGAAATCCAAGCAGGAAATAATTGATATCGCTATCGCGGGAGCAGAGCTTTTCAATAAATACAACGAGGAGGAGGGAAATAAGTACCGCTTTGAGTATTCTCCCGAGTCCTTCACAGGTACCGAGCCCGAATTCGCGCTCGAGATATGTAACGCCGTGTTTGACGTATGGAAGCCTACGGCGGACAGAAAGGTAATAATCAACCTGCCCGTAACCGTTCAGGTATCTATGCCTCACGTTTACGCAAATCAGGTCGAATATATGTCGGATAACCTCAAATACCGTGAGAACGTCCTCATATCGCTCCATCCGCATAACGACAGAGGCTGTGCGGTTGCTGACACCGAAATGGGATTACTCGCGGGAGCGGACAGAGTTGAGGGAACACTCTTTGGAAACGGAGAGAGAACGGGTAACGTTGATATCGTAACTCTGGCGCTCAATATGTATTCGCAGGGTGTTGACCCCGAGCTTGAGCTCGGAGATATGCCTCGCATAACCGAGCTTTACGAGAGAGTCACACGTATGCAGGTATACGACCGCACACCTTACGCGGGTAAGCTGGTCTTTGCCGCTTTCTCGGGCTCACATCAGGACGCCATAGCAAAGGGAATGAAGTGGCGCGAGGACCATACCTGTCGATATTGGACGGTTCCTTATCTTCCTATCGACCCCAAGGACGTCGGAAGAGAATACGAGACCGATGTTATAAGAATCAACTCCCAGTCGGGCAAGGGCGGAATCGGATATCTGCTTGAGCATAACTACGGATATATTCTTCCCGCAAA
>JAFTHJ010000102.1 GCA_017457465.1 Clostridia bacterium
CTATGCTCTTGACCGACTCGTAGATACTCTCTGCAAATTCTTTAGCCTTCTGTGCCATTTCAACTGCTTGAGCGCGGCTGGTAGCAGTCGTATCAATATATGCATCCAAGCCGTCTATATTAAATTCTTTTTCTGTATCTATGATATCCTGAAGCTCATCAAAGAGCTCATTCGGGAAGTCCGTGTTGTCCTTAAGGTACTGCAGATATCCCTCTGCTTTTGCATACGCGTCAGCCGCTTTCTTTGCGCTGGTAGCTACAGTATTAGCTCTGAAATACATACTCAAAACTTTTTCCTGGAGCTTTACAAGCTTCTCTTCATAAGCAGCCTTTTTAGCTTCCATGTCGGTCTTCTTATCAGCCTTATCAGCCTCGGCAGCCGACTCATATGCGGAAACAGCCGCGTCGTACTCCGATTTAGCGGTATTTACCGCAGTAATCTCTTCTGTAACTGTCTGACCGAGCAAATCGTTTCCGTCTTCCAGTGTAGTCTTTATGTACGCCAACGCACCGGTACTGTCATCAGTTATCGCGTCCTTTATGCCGATTCTCGCTTCAAGAAGCTTCTTTCTCTCTGCTTCTGTCTTGGCTGCGGCAATGCTCTCCTCGAGCTCGATTGTTGCCTCAAGCTCAGCTCTCGCATCCGCAAGAAGCTCATCGTCATCGGGAACACGCTCACCGTTGATGAACTGGTGGTCAACTATAACGCTTGTCTGAAGATCCTTCATAAGGGAGTTAAGCTCATTGTAAATACTTACAACGTCATCAAACCAGATATCATATCTTACCGAATAATACTGGCTCAAGGTTACGCTCTCCTTAAGGATATCTGTATTTGTGTACGAAAGGATAAAGTTCAGAGATGCTCCGTTCTCTATCGCCTTAAGCATTGCGTAGTCAATATTTCCTTCCATATTGATAGGTGTTCCCGCAAACTGAACGTATCCGTGAAGCACCATTCCAAGGAAAGGAATTGCAGCCGCTGCCTGTGAGAATCGGCTGGAGTCGAGCGCTACGTCGGTAATATGGTCAACGTATTTCCAGGTGTATGCGTTTCCGCCAGCGGTCATAACGCTGTTGTAATTCTCATCCAGATACTCAAAGGCTTCAATTGTGAATCCCTTCGAGTCCTCGCGGTTGTAAGGCTCATCCTCGTCAAAGTCGGAGTTGAGGTAAGAACCGAGAGTGGATACCGCAATACCTATAGGCTCGTAGTCCAGATAGTTTTCTGTGAGCTTTGTATAGAATCTGCTGAAATATGCAGGAGATATAGCAAGTTCGAAATAGCTTACGTAGGTCTGCTTCGTAGCGCTATATACTCTCTTACTTGTATATCTGTTATCGATGGTCTTTACCGCGTGAGATTTAAGCGTAAGACCGTCAAACATAGTGTTATTGGAAACAAACGCGAAATCAAAGTCGGGGTAAATTCCTATATCCTTTTCTTTTGCGAAGGTGAGCAGCTCTTCAAATCCGCTCTTTCCGCCGACAGCACTATCCCACTTGAGGTGGTAAGGCGCTTTTGCGGAGGACAGACCGCCCTTCGTGTAGCCTGTAAGGATAAAGTTGATGTTGTCAACACCCTCTGCGCTCAACTCGTTATACATCGTCTGAACATCCTCAAACGAAGTAAGAGCAACCATGGTGTTTATCGGAACAGAGAGGATTCTCTTCGTCGTCTCTATAGCTCCGAATGTTTAAAGGTAAAGAGGAATATTTTACTTAACATCTTCCTCTGTAAGCTTTGTAAGTACCTCGTTTCTTTCAAGATACTCTCTGTAAGCCTTTGCCATTCCGACGTAATCACAGCTGTAGTAATCCTCGATTTCCTTTTCAGCCGCAACATCGTCGTCTGTAAGCATTATATATCTTACCTTGTAGTTTCCTGTATACTTTCTCGAGGATACGACCGTCCATGTGTCGTTCGTTCCGACAGAGATAGCGTCCGCAATGTTATATGTATCCTGCGGTCTGGGGTATACAAGCATTTTAACTGTATTATAGGGGCTGGTTCTGACCGCGCAGTATGCGGAAAGCTCCATAAGAGCGTCTCCCTCTTCAACTACAGCGAGGAATCCGCGGTCCTTTTCGGTCGTAACAACGCTCTCACCTGTCTCGGATGTCTCGTCAGGAACGACTGTCTCGAAGGTCTCGGTCTCATAGACACCGAATACGGGATATCTGATTATCTCCTGGTGTGTTCCAGAGATAGTGTGATATGCGTAGTCCTGTCCGTAAACCTTACCTGTAACAGTAGTGGAAGAACCGAGTGCTTCAATCTTTTCGAAGTCAAAGAGTGCGCCCGAACCGTCGGGGAAGAAGATATTTCCCTTATCGGGGTTCTTACCTGCTCCCATATAAGGAAGTATCTCTATACCGAGAAGCTGGTAAAGGGTTTCGTTGAAACGAATTCCGTTTGCGGGAAGTCTCACGCTTACGCCGTACTTATCGAGCGTATACTCAAGAGCCATCTTGAAGAGAGGAGGATTTTCGTCTTCGCTCTCATACTCGGTCAGCATATGGTCCTCATCAAGGTCCTCGTAGGAATAGCTGGGGGCATATTTCTTGATTATCTGCTCAAGTCTTGCTACCTCGGTAGCCTGTGTTGTGGAGTCAAGAACGTATACAGCCATCTTCTTTGTGATGGGGTAGTTCTTGTGGAGGTCATCTATAGCCTCCTGTGTCGTCTGTGCCGAAGCATCCTTCAGAACGAAGTATGCCTTGAGCTTTCTATAGTCGAAGTTATTCTCTCCGCCCTCGTCCTTGAGCGCCTCTGCGATGACGTTAAGTATCTTGGTTTCGAAAGAAGACTTCTCTATCTGACGGGGAACGAGCATTCTCGACTCCTCACGTCCTATAGTGTACTCTACTCGAACACCATTTTTGATATTCTTTACGTCTATCTGACCACGGGAAGCAGCCCACTCATAGCTGTAATATGTATTCTCGTTACCTGTTGCAAGGTCGGTATACTTTACAACCAACTGCGAAAGCAGCTGCGACTTTATACTGTCTGTAGGAGCTTTTCCGTCAACAGACGTAGGCGAATTGATGTTATAGGGGTTTGTGAAGAGGGTTTCACCCGTCTCTACACAATAGGTTGCTACCTCTCCGCTGTAAGCGTCAACGTACAGACGGTATCCGTCCTTTTCAAAACGGAGGTCCATCATCGAAAGCTTTTTCTCGGGAGAATCTATAGCTACAGGCTCCTCCGTGGAACCCTCGGGAAGAATTGTTGCACCCGCGAGGTAATCCATTGTCGGAGTTGCGTTAGTAGTATTATAGGTATATACGGGAGCTTCAGTCTCCGTTGACTCCTCTGCGCCCACCGTAATGACGAGTGCGCTCAAAAGCATAACCACAGCTAAGAGAGTCGATATTATTCTTTTAGTTACCATATTAATTATCTTCCTCCTATCTGTACTATGCTCGGTACTGAAGCTCTGTTACGATGTTCGTCACGAAGCTTACGAGCTTGGTAAGAAGTGTCGAGAACAGGATAGCCACAAACATTATAATGACCATTCCGAGAATAGTTCCCAGTGTTGTAAGAACGTTCTTTCCAAGCGAGTAATCGTGTGTGACCATCATTCCGAAGAAGAGCAACAGTCCTACCCAAATGAATGAGAATGTAATGAGAA
>JAFTHJ010000103.1 GCA_017457465.1 Clostridia bacterium
AAAAAGAGTTCAGAGGAGACTCGGAAAAGAAAAAAGCTCCTTGACGCTTGTACTTCCGTATGAGGTCAAGGATATGGAGTATTACGAGAAATATTATGATGATATCATAATCCCAATAGAGGGAGTGCATTTCAAGTCGGCGATAGGTGCGAGAAACAGGTGGATGGTTGATAAATGCGATGTTTTGTTTGCCTATGTTGAGAAAAGCGAGGGCGGCGCGGCGGAGTGTCTGACTTATGCTGAAAAGCAGGGCTTGAAAATAATAAATTATGCCGCAAAATAGAAAACAACGGGCGGTTGCGTTGCAACCGCCCGTACTTTTTATTTCTCTGGGTCGAGATATTTCCAATATGCTTTTATGTAATTTACGCCCGACCATACCGTCATAACGACGGTGAACGCCATTGAAAGCCATGTGAGCGGGTATATACCGTGAATTATGTTATTCTCCGCTCCGCCGACGATAAGCTCGACGAGATATTCAACCACAGGCTCAAGGAACACGGTGGAGATAAATACTATCTGGGATACAGTCTTAATCTTTCCAAGACTGTTAGCCGCGATAACTATTCCCTCTCCTGTCGATACGACAAGACGCATCGAGGTCACGGCAAGTTCTCTGAAAACGATGATTATGAGCGTAAATATCATAGCTATCTTCATATTTTCAAACTTATAAAGTATGACGAATAGTGCGCCTATGACCATAAATTTATCGGCAACAGGGTCGAGAAATTTACCGAAATCGGTAATGAGTCCGTCTCTACGGGCTATCTTTCCGTCAAACATATCGGTAAGCGCCGTTCCTATAAAGAGCACTGCGCAAATAACGCAGGACACATAAAAAGGAATTATACTGTCGGGCAGCATACCCACCAGCAAAAATACGGGAACAAGACAGAGTCTTAACACCGTGAGCTTATTTGGTAAATTGAGTTTCATTTCGTAACCCTTTCTTCGTTTATTTGTTCAAATCCTTGGTGACTACTCGCCCGATAAGGTCGTAATCAAGAACATCTCTTATCTTGACCTTAACAAAGCTTCCGGGGGCAATTCTCACATCGGAGCGGAAATATATCTTTCCGTCTATCTCGGGAGCGTCTCCCTCTCCTCTGCCGAAGTGAACCTCACTCACAGGGTCGTACTCCTCGCAAAGCACGGTGAGCGTTTTTCCTATCATAGAGCGATTTCTCGCCTCGTTTATCTCAAGCTGCTCACGCATAAGCATATCCATTCTGTCCTGCTTGACCTGTTCGTCTATCTGGCCGTCAAAATCGTATGCGGGTGTATCTTCTTCTCTCGAGTAAGTGAACACCCCTGCCCTCTCGAATTTTGTTTCTTTGACAAACTCGCAAAGCTCCTCAAAGTCCTCCTCGGTCTCGCCGGGGAATCCGACGATAAACGTCGTACGGATAACGATATCCGGTATCTCTCTGCGGAGCTTGGATATAACTTCCTTTATCATAGCGCTATCGCCGTGACGGTTCATTGCGGTAAGCATATTGTCACTTATGTGCTGAATCGGCAAATCAATGTATTTCAGTATCCTCGGATTATCTCTCATCTCGGCAATAAGTCCGTCTGTTATCTTGTCGGGATAGCAGTAAAGCAGACGTATCCACGGAATGCTTGTGGCATCGGTTATCTTGCGAAGAAGCTTATCAAGTCGGTATTCTCCGTAAAGGTCCTTACCGTATCTGGTCACATCCTGTGCTACTACCGTAAGCTCCTTAACACCAAGCGCGTCAAGCTGCTTTGCCTCGGCAACGATATCCTCCTCGGTACGGCTTCGGAATTTTCCTCTTATTGACGGAATAGCACAGTACGCGCATCTGTTATCGCATCCCTCGGCAATCTTGAGATACGCCGTATATTCGGGAGTCGTGAGAACACGGTCACCGCCAAGTCTGACACATTCCTTATCCTCAAACGAGGTATATCTGTATGACTTTTTCTTCTTGGGAGAGGTCACAGCCTCAATTGCCTCAACTATGTTGTGTATGCTTCCAACGCCGAGAACGGCATCTACCTCCGGAAGCTCGTCTAATATGCTCTCTCTGTATCTCTCCGCAAGACAGCCCGTTACAATAAGCGCCTTGAGCCCCTTGTGCTTCTTAAGCCAAGCCACATCGAGAATATTGTCTATAGCCTCACGCTTGGCGCTCTCGATAAATCCGCAGGTGTTGACGATAACAACATCCGCCTCGGTCTCCTCGGGTGTTATCTCATACCCTGCCACCATAACCTCGTGAAGCATCACCTCGGTGTCAAGCTGATTTTTTGGACAACCGAGCGAAACAAATCCAACCTTCATTTATTAATGTACCTTTCTTTTCATTCAAGCACGAACTCCGCGCTTGACCAAATTAAATGATAACACATTCAGTTGTTTTTGTCAAGAGAAATACGACATTATAGGACACAGCAAGATATGCTATAGCATAAAAGGACTTGAAAAAATTCCATTTTAAAGCAAATCTTAATATAATTGATATTGACAATCGCGAAAAAATATGATACAATATTAAAGTTAAAAAAGCATTTCGGGGTGTGGCGCAGTTGGGGACGTTTCCGAGCGCACCCTGTGGGTGACTCAAGCGAGGAATAAGGAGTGGCAGTGACTCGGCGACTGGCAAGTGAAGTATGAGCGAAGACAGAGCCGTATCACAACAGGAAGCGCAGCGAACAACTGCATAATTAAATTAAATTGAATATTTCGGGGTGTGGCGCAGCTGGTAGCGCGCGACGTTAGGGAGCAGGACACCCCCCCCAAGGTCTCCCGAAGCAAAAAAACGCTGAAATCCCTTGTAAACATTGACTTTTTCGGCACTAT
>JAFTHJ010000008.1 GCA_017457465.1 Clostridia bacterium
CCATAGTCGGCTCACTTACCTTGACGAACTCAAGCGGCTCGGGTGCGGTGATGCTTGTGATAGTATCTCCTATTGTTATATTCTCGGCTCCCGAGAAGCAAACTATATCACCCACGTTTGCGTTCTCAACGGGGACTCGTACAAGTCCGTCTATCTGATAGAGCGATACTATCTTTGTTCTCTTGGACGCGGTATCCGAGTGATAGTTGCAGATATACGCCTCCTGATTTGTTCTTATAGAGCCTCTCTCGATTCGTCCGATACCGATTCTTCCGACATACTCATTGTAGTCTATAGAGGATACGAGAAGCTGAAGCTCTCCGCTCTCATCTCCCTCGGGGGCGGGAATATAGTCGAGAATCTTTTCAAACAGGGGTGTCAGGTCAACACCTGCCACATCGGGGTCCTCCGTTGCCGTACCCGCTCTGCCCGAGCAATAGAGCATAGGGCTGTCGAGCTGCTCGTCGGAGGCGTTGAGGTCAATCAGAAGCTCGAGTATTTCGTCCTCGACCATACCGAGTCTCGCGTCGGGCTTGTCTATCTTATTTATAACTATGATGACTCTGTGATTAAGCTCAAGAGCGCGCTGAAGCACGAATCTCGTCTGGGGCATAGGGCCCTCTGCCGCGTCAACGAGCAGGATAACTCCGTTTACCATCTTGAGTATTCGCTCAACCTCACCTCCGAAATCCGCGTGACCGGGGGTATCGATGAGGTTTATTTTTACGTCCTTGTAATGAACGGCGGTATTCTTCGCGAGGATAGTGATTCCTCTCTCTTTTTCAAGGTCTCCCGAGTCCATAACTCGTGTTACAGTTTCCTGATTGTCACGGTAAATTCCGCCCTGCTTGAGCATCTCGTCCACAAGAGTGGTCTTTCCGTGGTCAACGTGAGCGATTATCGCAACATTTCTTAAATCGTTTCTTATCACAGCCGTATCTCCTTTTTTATTACTTACTTCTTTGTTATATACTTCCAACTTTATATTATACCACATTTTTTCGACATATAAAATACCCGATTTGCCGATTTTTTTATTTTCATATCAAATATTGTTGTGCAATTTGTTGACACTTTTGCGCCTTTGTGCTATAATAAACGGGATTTATTAAAGCGAAACAGGGAAGTAAAATGAAAAAATTATTGATTTTTGACCTTGACGGCACACTTGCCGATACCATAAATTCGATACGCCACGCCGTGAATCTTGCTATGGCGCATTTCGGTTATCCCGAGCGCTCATACGAGGAAGTGAGACTTGCGATAGGTGACGGAGCGAGAGTCCTGATAAAAAGGACTCTGCCTGTCGAGGAGAGAGAAAATGATGAAACTGTCGACACGGTTCTCGCGTATTACGAAAAAATGTATGATATAACCCATATGGAAGCCGACAGATGCTACGACAAAATGGCGCAGACACTCGCGGAGCTTCACAAAAGAGGATATAAAATAGCAGTGCTTTCAAATAAGCAGGACGTTTATGTGCGCTCAATAGTCGACAAAATAGTTGAGCGAGGAATAGTTTCTCTCGCGATGGGACAGAGGGAGGGGTATCCCAGAAAGCCTGACGCGACAGTTCCTCTGATTATTACCGAGAGTCTCGGATTTTCTCCCGAGGATACCGTATTTATAGGAGACAGTGAGGTTGATGTACTTACCGCCAAAAACGCGGGAATGATGTCAATAGGCTGTTCCTGGGGATATAGAGGCAGGGCGGTTCTCGAGGAATACGGCGCGGATTTTATTGTCGATACTCCGCCGCAGCTTTTGGATATTCTTGGGTGAATCGGGTAAAAAACAGAGCCGTGCAACGCACGGCTCTGTTTTCTCATTATTTGAGGACGTTGAAGAAATTGAGGATGCAAAGAACGATTCCGACCAATCCGTAAAGCTCAACGAGAGAGCCTACAATGGAAAAGATGATTCCGATAATCGGAAGCTTTGCAAGAATGCCGATAAGTAAGCCGACAACAGCACAAACAAGAATGAATATGATGAGCTGTACGACAAGCGACGCAACGTCCTTTTCCTTCACCTTAAAGCAGGTGGGCCAAAGCTTTTTAAGGAAATCCATAGTGTTCCTCCTGTATAATTTTATTGCCACATCATTATAACAGTAAATTTGCCGTAAATCAATACTTTTAAAAAAAGTTTACATCTTTATACCTCAAATAAATATATGAACAAATAGGAAAAAATATACTTGACAAATATCTGACCTTGTGATATAATATCAAAGTCGTTACGGAGGCATATCGAAGTTGTCATAACGAGGCTGTCTTGAAAACAGTTTGGATGTGAAAGCCCACGGGGGTTCGAATCCCTCTGCCTCCGCCAACAAAATCGACAAGCTTCGTCGAAGCTTGTCGATTTTTGCTTATTAACCTTAACTCGTTAAACAGGAGGCCTTCATGAAAAGAACACCTGCTTATTTGCGTGTATATTCAGACTTGAAATCCCGTATCTTGTCAAAAAAATATGATATAGGCGCACTTTTGCCGCCCGAACCCGAATTGGAACAGCTATACGGGGTGAGCCGCACGACGGTACGCAAGGCTATAGCTATGCTTATGAACGACGGATATATCACCGTCAAGCAGGGCTACGGAACACAGGTCATCAGCCGTAAGGTCAGTCAGAATCTGAACGTCATAACCTCGATATCCCAGAGTCTGCAAAAAAAAGGATATACTATTGGGGTAAAGAATACCTTTGTTGAAAAGATTCGCGCCACTGCCGTTCTCGCCCACGATTTTCGTGTGGAGGAGGGATGTGAGCTGATTTGCGTACACCGCCTCCAGCTTGCGGACGGTGAGCCTGTCGCAATAACGAAGAATTATATATTGGCATCTTTGGTGCCCGATATTGAGAAAAACAGTGAGGAGATAGTCTCTCTGTACGAATATTTGCTGAAGAATTATTCGCTACGGTATACCGACGCCAAGGATACTATAAGCGCGATAAGCGCTGGCTATGAGGAAGCTATGCTTCTTGGCGTAGAGCCGAAAACCGCGCTTATGACGATTAAGAGAATCTGCAATATCAACGATGTCGTTGCCGAGGTGGACGATGTTCGTATTGTTGCAGACAAATATGAGTTCGAGGTATATACTAAAGGCAAGAATGTCTAAACATAATTATGTTTGGACGTTCTTTTCTTTTTTGTAAAAGTTATTTTCGAGGCATTGACAAGCAAACATAATTATGTTATAATGTTTGCA
Organism: Clostridia bacterium; assembly: GCA_017457465.1. GTDB lineage: Bacteria > Bacillota > Clostridia > Oscillospirales > CAG-272 > HGM12713. The sequence goes on from JAFTHJ010000008.1 coordinate 3,222, forward strand.
ACTAAAATTTAAATTTCAAGGAGAAATTAATTATGAAACTTGATTGCACTAATTTGCCTCGTATGATTGACTTGAGCTGTGTTAAAACAAACATTACTATGCCCGAGCTTGTTGAAATGGTGGAAATGGCGAAGAAATATCGCTTTATCTGCTGCTTTGCTATGCCTTGCTTTACGCCTTGGCTTGCTGAACAGCTCAAGGATGAAAAGGATATTCTGCTTGGCGGAACTATCGGATTTCCTTCGGGAGCCGACCTGACCTCGACCAAACTTGCCGCAGAGCGTGAGCTTCTTGCTATGGGCTGCGATGAGATAGATATGGTTATCAACGTTGGCGCTCTGAAGTCGGGAATGTATGATTACGTTAAGGACGAAATCGCGGCTGTCGTAAAAACGGCAGAGGGTAAGCCCGTTAAGTCTATTCTTGAGGTTGCTTACCTTACAGAGTACGAGATTCAGAAGGCATCCGAGTTGGCTGTCAGCGCGGGTGTTACCTTTGTAAAGACAGGTACGGGTTGGGCTCCCACCCCCTCTACCGTTGAGCATATCAAGCTTATCAAGTCTGTTGTCGGCGACTCGGCGTACATTAAAGCAGCGGGCGGAGTTAAGGACCTTAAGACGATAAGTGAAATGATTGATGCGGGATGTAGCCGCTTCGGAATCGGAATCAAGTCTGTAAGGTCGATACTTCAGGAGCTTGAGAGCGCAAAATAAGGAAATTGAATCCCCGCATTTGAAACAGGAGGTGTCGTATGGACTGTATATTAGCCTATGATTTGGGAACGGGCGGAGTCAAGGCATCGCTCTTTAGCGCCGATGCGACTTGTATCGCCTCAACTGTGGTTGAATATCCGACATATCACCGTCCGGGAGGACTTCGTGAGCAGGAGCCTGCCGACTGGTGGAAGAGTATCGTAAAGGCAACGGGAGCGCTGACGGCTCAACTGGCGGAGAAGAATATTTCGGCAGAAATTGCGGCAATAGGTCTTTCGGGACACAGTCTCGGCGCGGTTGCTGTAGATAGAGACGGAAATTTGCTTGACCGCTATACTCCTATCTGGTCTGACGAAAGAGCGGAGCAGGTGGCGAAGCCGTTTTTGGATACCGCGGGTGAGCGTGACTGGTATTATGCCACGGGCAACGGATTTCCGCCGCACCTCTATACGGCTTTCAAAATAATGTGGTATAAGAAATATAATCCCGAGCTTTATGACAGAGTCTATAAATTCCTCGGAACCAAGGATTATATCAACTATCGTCTGACGGGCGTTATGGCTACCGACCGCTCATATGCGTCGGGTAGCGGCGTATATGACCTGACCGCGAGAAAATACCGGGAGGATTATCTTGAGATTATGGGAATCTCTTCCGAAAAGCTGTGTGAGATAACCGCGTCTCATACCGTCATCGGAAATCTGACCGGGTCATCCGCAAGAGAGCTTGGATTGCCGTCGGGTATCCCCGTGGTCTCGGGCGGCGTGGATAATGCTTGTATGACCTTGGGCGCGGGATGCTATGAGGACGGTGACGCATACGCATCTCTCGGCACCTCGGCGTGGGTTGCGGCTTCCTCCAAAACCCCCATTCTGAACTGGGAGACACGTCCCTATGTATGGGCACACTGTGTTGACGGAATGTTTGTGCCGAATATAGGAATATTCGCTTCGGGCAGTGCGCTTGATTGGGTGAAGACCACTCTGCTTGAGGGTGTTTGCGCAGATTATAACGAATTTTTCGCACTCGCGGAGGCTTCCGCGGTGGGAGCGAATCATCTGTTCTTCAACCCTTGTCTGGCGGGTGGAAATTATATGGACGGCTCCGCCCATATACGCGGATGCTTCACAGGACTTGACCTTTGCCACACACGCTCGGATATCGCACGTGCTACGGTGGAGGGAATTGCCTACCATTTGAGAAAGGCTTGGGATGTATTGAAGCCGAATCTTGATACAAAAGAGCTTTTACTTGTGGGGGGCGGCGCAAAGAATACTCTGGCAAGACAGATATATGCCGACATCTTTGGAATACCCGTAGTCAAGACCGATATTATGCGTGACGCGGCATCTCTCGGCGCTGCGGCTACAGCCGCCTACGGCGTGGGACTTTGGAAGGATTACAGCCCTATAAAGGCGGCGCACGGCAACAGATGTGTGACCGAGCCCGACTCGAAAAGGGTTGCTCAATACGAAAGATTATTTGAAATTTATAGATACATTAGTTCCTGTCAGGCGCATATCGGCGACCTGATCAGAGAAACGGAATAGGAGCATATATATGAATTCATTTGAATATTACAATCCCGTGCGCGTTCTCTTTGGAGAGAAGACACTGGATAAGGTTGGAGAAACGGCAGCGGCATACGGTAAAAAGGCGTTGCTGGTATCCTATAGAAACGTGTCGTTTATGACCAAAACCATCGACCGCATTCACTCGCTTCTGAATAACTGCGGAGTAGAGTGCGTTGATTGCTTTGTCGCTTCCGCGAATCCCCTCATAGAGGAGGCTCGAGAGGGCATTGAGCTTGGAAAGAAAAATCAGGTGGATGTTGTTATAGGCTTGGGCGGCGGTAGCGCTATGGACTGTGCCAAGGCTATATCCGCGGGACTTCTTTACGGAGAACAGGATATCCGAAATATGTTTGTTTTCAGCCATATGGAGGTCAAACACAATCCGCCCACAAAGGCTCTTCCTATGGTTATGATACCCACTCTACCCGCTACGGGAAGCGAGATGAATCTTTGCGCGGTGCTGACCGACGGCTCAACACGCCAGAAGTCTTATATCTGGGCGGATTGTCTCTACCCACAGGTGGCGCTCATAGATCCCGAGCTGACGGTAAGTCTGCCCCCATATCAGACCGCTTGCGGCGCTGTTGATACTATCGCGCACGTTGCCGAGGCTTATTTCAACGGTAACGACAGCAATCTGATTCTGCAGGACAGAATGGAGGAGGGAGTTATCAGCGCGGTTATGGAGACACTTCCCGTGGTTATGGAGAATCCGAATGATCTTCAGGCTCGTGGAGTTATGCAGTGGGCGGCGTCTATCGCCCTCAACGGATGGGTTAACTCGGGTACTATGATATTTACGCCTATGCACCAGCTCGGTCACGTATTGAGCGCTCGTTTTGGAGCTACACACGGCGCTACACTGGCTTGTCTGATGCCCGCTTGGATGCGCTTCCGTGCCGCACAGGGCGGAGAAGCGGCTCGCCGTTGCGAACAGTTTGCTCTCAAGCTCTTTGGCTGCTCTCTTGTTGAGGCGGCAGATAAGTTTGAGGCTTGGATGAGGTCCTTCGGAGTACAAACCCGTATTTCCGAGTTCGGTGTAAAGGCGGAGGATATTGCCGCACTTGCCGAGCAGGTAAGAGAGATCAGCTTTAACAGCGATGATGTGTTGGGCTCTTACCCCGCTATTACTCTTGAGGATGTAAAGACAGTTTATACTCTTGCGCTTTAATGAAGGGAGATTATTATGGAACGAATTGATGCTATTCGATTTCAGGAAGCCGAAATGCTCCGATTTCTTTCGGATGTACCCGTCTTTCTGCCGACAGATAGCCGTATTGCGGGATATACGATTTTGAATACGGATGAGGTCGTTCCTCCGAAGTATGATCCCGAATGGGAGATTTCCGATAATTTGCATTTCAGTATGGGAACCACATACCTGACATATGGCTTTGGCGGAGTTGCCGAACGCGCTTACGCGAATATGGAGGGGAAGGACGATGAGGCAAAGCAGACGCTTTTGTCGGTTGCCCACGTTTATGAGGGAGTAGTAGCCTATATAAAACGTCATATAGAAGAAATTGATGCCCGAATAAAGACGGCATCTCCCGAGGAACTCGAAAATCTTGCGCCTATGCGCTCAAATTTGTATGAACTTGCCGAAGGCGCACCAAAGACGTTCGGCGCCGCGGTTCAAGCGTTTTATCTGGCTTGGAAGCTGCGCGGAACACTCAATACCGCTACTATAGGACGGCTTGACCAGTACCTTTACCCATTCTACCGCAACGATATAGACAGCGGACGTCTGACCGAGGATGAGGCTCTTGATATAGTCTGTGACCTTTGGAAGCGCTTCAACGCTTCGGGCTCGGGTGATACCCTTATGACCTTGACGGTAGGCGGACAGGATAAGGACGGACGTGATGAGGCAAACGACCTCTCGGTGCTTATGGTAAAGGCATCCTGTATTGTACATCAGCCCGAACCCCACTTGCACGTACGCTATCATAACAATACCCGTAAGGACTTTATGGACCAAGTGGCGCGTTTGCACGTTCTTGGAGGCGGTCAAGGCTCGATTTATAATGACGAGGTTATCATTCCCTCAATGGTCGAGGCGGGTATCCCTCTGCAGTATGCTTGTAATTACGCAACCGATGGCTGTACCGAGCTTATAATTGACCGTAAGAGCCGTATCAGATTTACCAATGTGGATAGTGTAAAATGCTTGGAGTATGCTCTATTTAACGGTAATCCGCCCCCTCTGCCGGGACCTGCGGTCACAAAATATTGGACACACCGTACCGCGGCGAAAGAATGGCAAAGCAGCCTTGTGCCTCCCTGTGAGAGCGGAGACATATCCGAGGCAACTGATTTTAAGGAAGTGTATGACGCTTATTGCCGTCAGTTCAAATATCAGATTACAAGAAAGACGAAACGCCTTATCGGTGCTGACCGTTATTTCAAGGAACGCTGTGTGACACCGTCCTTCCTCAACGGTAGCTATGATGAGTGTCTTGAGAGCGGTCTTGATAGCTTCCGCGGCGGACTTCCCGTTGACTGTCTTATGATGTTCTCGGGCTCTCTTACTACCGTCGCCGATTCACTTGCGGCGCTCAAGCATGTCGTTTTTGAAAAAAAGCACTATACTATGCGCGAGGTGCTTGACGCACTTGCGGCAAATTACGAGGGCTACGAGGCTATGCGCAGAGAACTTGCGGCAGCACCCAAGTTCGGTAATGACGACGATTCCGTCGATATGATAGCCGCCGATCTGGCACAGATATTTATAGATACCACCAAGGAAGTCGGTGACGAGGAGAATACAAGAATCTGGCCCGCGCTTCTGGGATATCTCTTTGTTCAGGAAGCACACTTTACGGGAGCTACACCTGACGGAAGACGTTGGAAAGAGCCTATTGCCGAGCATTTTTCGGCAACGCCGGGTAAGGCTGTCAACGGCCCTACCGCGCTTATCGATTCGGCAGCCAAGGCACCGCTCGCTAAAGCTTACGGCACCGCTCCTGTACACGTTACTCTCCCCCGTACTCTCGTTCCGAGAAACGAGGAGGGTGAGGAGCTTATGAAGCGTCTTGTTCGCGTTGCCGTCAAGAAGGGATTTCTGATGCTCAATATCGGTATTTACGATGTTGACGCTATGAGAAAGGCACAGAAGAATCCCGAGCAGTATGCCGACCTGATAGTCCGAGTCTGGGGATACAGCGCACGTTTCATCGACCTGTCGGAGGATATGCAGGAGCATGTCATAACGCGAGTCGGAACTCAAGGATAACGCTTATGAGGGGAACTCTTTTTAACATTCAACGCTTTTGTCTCCACGACGGTCCTGGAATCCGCACTACTGTTTTTCTCAAGGGGTGTCCGCTACGTTGCAAGTGGTGTCATAATCCCGCGGGGTTATCCCCGAATATACAGATTCAGTTTCTTGAGGATAAATGTGTGGGATGCGCCAAATGCGCATCGACTTGTGACTGCCACTCCTTGGCGGGAACAGAGCATATACTCAACCGAGCCGACTGCCGTAAATGCTTCGAGTGCGTGGAGAGCTGCCCGAGCGGCGCTCTGACGGTCTGCGGAGAGGTTATGACGGCGGAGGAGCTTTTCTCTGTCATTATGGCGGATAAGGATTTTTATGAGGATGATGGCGGTGTGACCTTTTCGGGCGGTGAGCCTCTGCTTCAAGCTGATTTTGTCAGAGAGGTTGCGGAGCTTGTACGCAAGGAGGGATACACCGTGACGGTAGATACCTGCGGGGAGGTGCCGTGGGAAGCATTTGAGACCGTTCTGCCTGTGACAGACCTCTTTCTGTATGATATCAAAGCGATATGTCCAGAGATACATAAGAATGCCACGGGTGTTTCAAACGGTCGTATTTTGGAGAATCTTCACCGTCTTGATGCTTGTGGGAAGGATATCTGGGCTCGTATTCCCGTAATTCCCACCGTCAACGCCACGGCAGAGGAAATGACGAAAATAGCCGAGCTTTTGGAGTCGCTCTCGAACATCAAGCGAGTCACGCTCATTCCGTACCACTCGCTGGGACATCATCAATACAAGGCGCTTGGATATGTCTATAGATTTGATACCTCTCTGTCGGTAAGCGACGGGCAGATAGCCGAATTTACAGAGATATTTACGGAGCGCGGCTTCTATGTAAAATAAAATGAAAAAGGAACCTTTGTTTATCAAAGGTTCCTTTTCTGTTTTAACCGAAAATATTTGTGTTTTGCGATATCGGAACCGAGAAATGTTATATAATCTTGCTTGACAAGTGGGAGGACGATGTGATAAAATTATAACAGAAGAATAAATATATAACGCATGGAGGAGTTATGTCGAATTTAGCGCCTGCCGCAGAGGCTGCTACCAAGGTAATCACTTTTCTTGCCGAAGCCGAGAGCGAGGTGGGAATTTCGGAGATAAGCCGAGGTGTGGAATTAAATAAAAATATGGTGTTCCGTATTCTCAATTCTTTGGAGCAGGTGGGGTGGGTATATTGCCGAGAACAGAAATACGCGCTCACTCTCGTTCCTTTTCAGGTTACCTCAAAATCCCTCTCACGCCTCAATCTCAACGCAGCGGCAACTCCCGCATTGCACCGTCTTTGGGAGCTGACGGGTGAGAGCACTTATCTGGGCGTTCTAAAGGGAGAGAAGGTTTGTTATCTTCAGCACCTTGATGGCACAGGTGACGTGCGTGTTGCGGGACGCGTTGGCGGTGAATACGAGCTTTACTGTTCTGCCCCGGGTAAGGCGATTCTGGCTTACGCCGAGAGCGAATTTTTAAATAAGTATCTGACAAGAGAATTTGAGACACGAACCGAGCATACGCTGACGAGCCGCGAGGAGATACTCGCAGAGCTTGATTTGATTCGTTCCCGCGGATATTCAACCGACTGTGAGGAATTCGGTCACGGTATTACCTGTGTTGCCGCACCCATATTTGATTATACGGGCAAGGTAGTTGGGGCTGTCGGATGCTCATCATTTACCGTTTCGGGACAGTGCTGCGAGGTTATAGAGCGGCTTCGTCCTCTGGTCTGCCGTACCGCAAAGGAGATATCAACGCTTCTGGGAAGCCCATCAAACAAATAAAAAATAAAAAATTGTTAATATAAATCAAGGAGAAATGATTATGAAAAAAACAGTTAAGGAATTCAATTACATTTTTGACCACACTCTTCTTAAGCCCCCCGCAACCGAGGCAGATCTTAAGGTTATCTGTGAAGAGGCTATGCGCTACGGCTTCCACACGGTAGCTATTAACACGGCTCCTGTAAAGGCTTGTGTTGAGATGCTTGGTGACAGCGGAGTAAAGGTTGATGCGGCTGTTGGTTTTCCTCTTGGAATCACCACTATCGCATGTAAGGTTTTTGAGACCGAGGACGCGATTGCTAACGGTGCGGGTGAGATAGATTACGTTGTAAACGTAGGAAAGGTCAAGGAGGGCAATTTTGCCTATATTGAGGATGAGATGAAGCAGATAGTTGCGGCTTGTCGCCGCGGCGGAGTTATCTGCAAGGTAATCTTTGAGAACTGTTATCTGACTGATGATGAGAAAATCGCTCTCTGCGAAATCGCCTCGCGAGTAAAACCCGACTTTATAAAGACCTCCACGGGCTTTGGACCCACATCTGCTACGGTTGAGGACGTAAGACTTATGCGTAAGCACGTAAGCGCTGACGTTAAGGTCAAGGCTGCGGGTGGCGTGAGAGACCTTGAGACCTGTCTTGCTATGCTTGAGGCGGGAGCCGAGCGTGTGGGCTGCAGCTGCAGTGTTGCTATTGCAGAGGCGTACAAGAAATCCGTGGAATAATAATAAAACACGAGTATAAGGAGACTTCGAGCTATGAAGAGCTATGTTGTATATGCGGATCAGAGCAAGAAAATCGTTGAAATGCCTATGCCGAAATACGGCGACTATGAGGCGCTTGTCAAGGTCGAGAGCTGCGGCGTGTGCAACGGAACTGACACAAAGATAATTCACGGTGTTTTCAAGGGCATTGACGATTATCCTGTTGTTCTCGGTCACGAGGGTGTCGGACGCGTGATAGAGAAGGGAAGCAAGGTCAAAAATTTTGAGATAGGCGACCTCGTGCTTCTGCCCTTCTGGTCAGATGTTCCCGAGGGCTATACGAGCGGTTGGGGAACATATTCCGAGTACAATACCGTTACCGACGCATACGCAATGGAGGCAGACGGACTGATTCCCGATGATTCTGCCTACGCGCAGAAAAAGCTTCCCGCGGACTTTGATCCTATAAGCTCCGCTATGATAATCACATTCCGAGAGGTGTTCAGTACTATGAAGCGCTTTGGGTTTGAGGCGAACAAGAGTCTTGTTGTCCTCGGACTCGGTCCCGTGGGACTCGGTTTTGTTCAGTTCGCAAAGCTTATGGGTATGGGACCTGTCGTTGCTATCGACATAGTTGATGAGAAGCTTGAGAGGGCGAAGAAGATGGGTGCGGATTATGTTATCAACAGCCGAAATGCCGATATCGTTACGGCGGTACGCGAGGTGTGTCCTGACGGTGTGGATTTCGCGCTTGACGCGGTTGGTGTGACATCCTTTATAAATACTGCGCTTGAAATAATCAAGCCCGACGCCAAGATATGTGTTTACGGAATTTCCGCTAATATGAGTCAGGAGATAGACTGGAGTCGCTGTCCCTATAACTGGACGCTCCATTTCCATCAGTTCCCCTCAAAGAAAGCGGAGGCGGAGGCTCACGAGCAGATAGTGTCGTGGATAAAGATGGGAATTCTCAATCCTATGGACTATATATCTCACGTATACGATTTTGCCGATATCGACAAGGCGTTTGAAAATATAGAAAATCGAGTTCCTACTATGAAAATGGTTATAAAATTCTAATGTCGGAGGTTTTTCGATGAAGCAATATATTCTGGCGCACGATCTTGGAACCTCGGGAAACAAGGCAACACTCTATGATACCGACGGAAATCTCTGTGGCAGCGTGACCTGCGCTTACGGTCTTCACGTGGCGGAGGGCGGTGTTGCGGAGCAGAATGCCGAGGACTGGTGGGGAGCTGTCCGCGAGGGTACGCGGACATTGCTTGACAAGGTCAACCCCAAGGATATCTGTGCGGTATCCTTCAGCGGTCAGATGATGGGCTGCCTTTGTGTGGACTCATCGGGAGAGCCACTTCG
>JAFTHJ010000104.1 GCA_017457465.1 Clostridia bacterium
GAATGAGGCAATTAACCTAAAATCCTTCAAGTACAGAGCTTATCTGTTTTTCTGGGGACGGGTTTACTTGCGAAAACCTATCAGATTTCCGAGGAGATGTCTTGGAAAGATAAAGCGTATTTTTGTCAAAATATTCGGTAAAAAAGGTTGACGGATTATCCCTGATATGGTATAATATTCAGGATATGAACACTTAAAGAAAGGCGAGAATGAAAATGAAGGTATTTTTGAAAAACGCGAAAATATTCAAAGACGGAGCATTTTTCGCTTCCGATTTTTTCGTGACCGACGGTGTTCTTGCCCTTGCTGATACAATGACGAAGAATCTTTATTCTGATTTTTCTGTTTATGAAAACTGTTATATTTTTCCCGGATTTTGCGATGTGCACGTGCATTTTCGTGAGCCGGGATTTTCTTATAAAGAAACGATACGGACAGGCTCTTTGGCGGCAGCAAGAGGCGGCTATACCGCGGTATGCACGATGCCGAATCTCTCTCCAGTTCCTGATTCGGCGGGAAATCTGCAAAAGCAGCTTGATATAATTGATTCCGATGCGGCAATAGAGGTATACCCTTACGGCGCAATAACTCTTATGGAGGCGGGTATAGAGCTTTCTGATATGGAGGCTATGGCAAATAAGGTTATAGCGTTCTCGGATGACGGACGCGGAGTTCAGAGCGATGAGCTTATGCTCGAAGCTATGAGACGCGCACACTCACTTGGAAAGATGATAGTAGCGCACTGCGAAGACAATTCCTTGCTTCGCGGGGGATATATCCACGACGGAGCGTACGCAAAGGCGCACGGACACGCGGGAATCTGCTCGGAGAGCGAATGGGGACCTATAAAGCGCGATATCGAGCTTGTTAAAAAAAGTGGCTGCGCTTATCACGTTTGCCATATATCAACAAAGGAGAGTGTAGCGCTCATAAGAGAAGCAAAAGCACAAGGAATAGATATAACCTGTGAGACCGCTCCTCATTACCTTGTTATGAACGATATGGACCTCAAGGAGGAGGGAAGATTTAAAATGAATCCGCCCATACGTTCCGAGGAAGACAGACTTGCTCTTATAGAGGGAATAATCGACGGAACTATAGATATGATATCCACAGACCATGCCCCTCACTCCGCGGAGGAAAAATCACGCGGACTGGCGGGAAGTCCTATGGGTGTTGTTGGAATCGAAACCTCGTTCCAGATTTTGTATACACACCTTGTAAAGAAAGGTGTTATATCACTCGAAAGACTCGTAGAGCTTCTTTCGACTAACGCGAGAAAGAGATTCGGTATTGATTCTGACACTGGATACACCGTATGGAAGCTGGACGAGAAAATCGAAATCAATCCCGAAGAATTTCTTTCTATGGGAAAGAGTACGCCGTTTGAGGGCTGGGAGGTCTCGGGTGTTAACCTTATGACCTTGCTTGGCGGAAAAGCAGTCTATTTCAATAAAACCTTGGAGGATAAATAATGCAGCAACAGATTTTGCAGGTAAAGGAAAACGTAAAGCTGACAGACAGCATATACCGTATGGTTCTGGTCGGCGATATTTCGGCAATAAGAAACTCGGGAGAATTTGTAAATCTTGAAATACCAAAGTATTTTCTCCGCCGCCCGATATCGGTGTGCGATTTCGACGGAAACGAGTTGACTCTCATATATAAGGTAGTAGGCAAGGGAACAGAGGTCATGTCGGAAGCGGTAGAGGGAGATAGCTATGACGTACTTCTGGGTCTTGGAAACGGATACGACACAAGCGTAAGCGGCGGACACGCGCTTCTTCTCGGAGGCGGAGTTGGTGTCCCCCCTCTTTACAACCTTTGCAAGAGACTAATCTCCGAGGGGAAAAAGGTTACAGTTGTTCTTGGCTTTAATACCGCGAATGAGATATTCTATGAAAATGAGTTCAAGGCGCTCGGGGCCGATGTTAGAGTTACTACGGTTGACGGCTCCTATGGAATAAAGGGTTTTGTCACCGACGCGATAGCGGACATTGATTATACATATTTTTATACCTGCGGTCCCGAGCCTATGCTCAA
>JAFTHJ010000105.1 GCA_017457465.1 Clostridia bacterium
AACAAATCACGGTGTTTTTCTGAAAGACGGAAAGATAACCGACTCCGCGGATATCTCCGCGGCAGAAGCTCGTAAGAATACTATCGCCTATTCTATTCTTAAGGCGCATAATTCGGGAGACGACGAAAATCTCAAGATAAAATTCGATGCGCTCGTCTCTCACGATATTACCTATGTCGGAATTATTCAGACGGCTCGTGCGAGCGGTCTGCGCGAATTCCCCATTCCCTACGCTATGACAAACTGCCACAACTCGCTTTGCGCGGTTGGCGGAACTATAAACGAGGACGACCACGTTTTCGGTCTCTCGGCGGCAAAGAAATACGGCGGAATATATGTTCCCGCCAATCAGAGTGTTATCCACTCCTATGCGCGTGAAGAACTTGCGGGTTGCGGAAAGATGATTCTCGGCTCGGATTCGCACACACGTTACGGCGCTCTCGGAACTATGGCTATCGGAGAGGGCGGCCCCGAGCTTGTCAAGCAGCTGCTCTCGAATACATACGACGTTAAATCCCCCGAGGTCGTTCTTGTACATCTGACGGGTAAGCCCCGCCGCGGTCTCGGTCCTCACGACGTTGCTATCGCGCTGGTCGGCGCGACATTCGCTAACGGATTTGTCAAAAACAAGATACTTGAGTACACAGGCCCCGGTCTTAAAAATCTTCCGATAGATTTCAGAAACGGAATAGATGTTATGACCACCGAGCCCACCTGCCTCTCCTCTATCTGGGAGACAGACGAGGTCACAGCCGAGCATTACGCTACTCACGGACGTCCCGAGGAATACAAAAAGCTCACTCCCGCGGGAACTGCTTACTACGACGCGCTTATCGAGATAAACCTCGACAAGATGGAATCTATGATAGCGCTTCCCTTCCACCCCTCGAACGCATACACTATCCACGAATTTCTCGCTAACGCCGATGAGATACTCGCAAAGGTCGAGCAGGAAGCAAAGGAAAAGTTCGGAAAAGCTAACTACGACCTTCGCTCCAAGATAAAGAACGGTAAGGTTCTCGCTGACCAAGGAATTATCGCGGGCTGCGCGGGCGGTATGTTCGACAGTATCGACGAGGCAGCGGCAATTCTCCGCGGCGGAAGCTGCGGCAACGGATACTTCTCACTCTCGGTATACCCCACGAGTGTTCCCGTATCCCTCGAGCTTACAAGAATCGGAGCTACCGCAGACCTGCTCTCGGCAGGTGCTGTTATCAAGCCCTCGTTCTGCGGCCCTTGCTTCGGTGCGGGTGATGTCCCCGCCAACAACGGTCTCTCGCTCCGCCACACGACAAGAAACTTCCCTAACAGAGAGGGCTCGAAGCCCGGTGACGGTCAGATAGCGGGAGTTGCGCTTATGGACGCGCGGAGTATCGCGGCAACGGCGCTTAACGGCGGCGTTATCACGGCTGCGACCGATATTGATTATGAATACACACCTCACAAGTACCACTTTGACAAGTCGGTATACGAAAAGAGACTTTACTACGGATACGGCAAAGCTAATCCCGATGAGGAGCTTATCCTCGGTCCCAATATCACGGATTGGCCCGCGCAGTACGAGCTTGCGGACAATCTGCTTGTAAAACTTGCGGCTGTTATCCACGACCCCGTAACCACGACAGACGAACTTATCCCCTCGGGAGAGACCTCGTCCTACCGCTCAAATCCTCTGCGCCTCGCAGAGTTCGCTCTCTCCCGCCGTGTTCCCGAATATGTGGAACGCTCAAAGGCAGTTGCGGCAACAGAGGCAACACGCCGAGCGGGTGAGAATCCCGCGGAGCTTCGCAAGGTGCTTTCAAAGGTAGGCAACGCAGACGAGCTTATGGCAAACACACAGTTCGGCTCCTGCGTCTTCGCAAACAAACCCGGTGACGGCTCGGCTCGTGAGCAGGCGGCTTCCTGCCAGAAGGTGCTTGGCGGTTTCGCTAACATCTGCTATGAGTTCGCAACCAAGAGATACCGCTCCAACTGTATCAACTGGGGTATTCTTCCCTTCACGCTCCCTGCAGACGCTGAATTTAACTACGAGGTCGGAGATTATGTCTATGTCGGCGGAATCCGTCAGGCTATAATCGACGGTAAGGAAGAATTCAGCGCAACGGTTATCCGTGCCGACGGAAGCACCGAGGCGCTCACGCTTTATGTCAAGGGACTTACCGAAGACGAAAAGGAGATAATCCTTGACGGTTGTCTTATGAATTATTACCGCTCACATTCTTCAAATTAAGTAATAAAATTTTTCTGAAAATATAGAGGTAGAAAATGAAAAAAATCAAAATGACAACGCCGCTCGTCGAGATGGACGGCGACGAGATGACAAGAATTCTCTGGAAGATGATAAAGGATGAGCTTCTCCTCCCCTTCGTAGACCTCAACACCGAATACTACGACCTCGGTCTCGTTGAAAGAGAGAAGACAAAGGACAAGGTCACCTTTGACAGTGCCTACGCAACCCAGAAATACGGTGTTGCCGTCAAGTGCGCTACTATCACTCCCAACAAGCAGAGAGTTGAGGAATACAACCTCACCGAGATGTGGAAGAGCCCCAACGGAACCATCCGAGCAATACTTGACGGAACGGTTTTCCGCGCCCCTATCCTCATTGATTCAATAAAGCCCGTAGTCCGCAACTGGACAAAGCCGATAACAATTGCCCGTCACGCGTACGGCGATGTTTACAAGGCAACCGAGCACAGAGTTACCGCCCCCGGTAAGGCAGAGCTTGTATTTACAGGCGAGGACGGAAGCGAGTTCAGAGAGACTATATACGACTTTGAGTGCGGCGGCGTTCTTCAGGGACAGTACAACAAGGACAGCTCGATAGAGTCCTTCGCGCGTTCCTGCTTCCAGTATGCCATAGACACAAAGCAGGACCTTTGGTTCGCTACCAAGGACACCATTTCCAAAAAGTACGACCAGACCTTCAAGCTCACTTTCCAGGATATTTTTGACAGAGAGTACAAGGCGAAGTTCGACGAGCTTGGAATTACATATTTCTACACTCTTATTGACGATGCTGTGGCAAGAGTGATACGCAGCGAGGGCGGATACATCTGGGCATGTAAGAACTACGACGGAGATGTTATGTCTGATATGGTTTCGACCGCTTTCGGTTCCCTCGCTATGATGACCTCTGTTCTCGTTTCTCCCGACGGAAAGTACGAGTATGAGGCGGCTCACGGTACGGTTACCCGCCACTATTACAGATATCTTAAGGGTGAGGAGACCTCGACGAACCCGATGGCAACCATCTACGCTTGGTCGGGTGCGCTCCGCAAGAGAGGTGAGCTTGACGGACTCGATGAGCTTGTTGATTTTGCTAACAAGCTTGAGGAGGCTTGTATCGACACTCTGAATGACGGCATTATGACAAAGGACCTCGTTGGTCTCGTCAGCGAGGGATACACCGCCAAGGCTGTCAACTCGATAGAATTCATCAAGGCTATAAGAGAAAGACTCGAAGCAAAACTTGCATAAAATTGAACAGTAATAGATAAAAGGGGGAGAGGGAAACTTTTGCAAAAGTTCCCCTCTCCCCCTTTACTCCCACGCCCCTCAAAATCTTCGGGCGTGGGGGTTAACTAAAAGAAGCGATAAGGCTACCGCCGAAGCGGTAGCCTTGAAAATTATTTGTGTTTATTCCGTAAGATACACCACGGTAGCGTTACCGTACCAATCGCTATTCCAAGCTGTGGTATCAGTACCATTAGCCACATAAACGGTCAAGCCGCTTGTTTCGGCAAATACCGAAGCGCCCATTACTTTTACGCTGTTCGGTATCGTTATACTCTTAATACTATAACAACCGTAGAACGCATTATCGCCAATAC
>JAFTHJ010000106.1 GCA_017457465.1 Clostridia bacterium
GCCCACGGACGTAACCGAGCTTGAGGCATCCGATGCCCACAAGGGGATAAGGCTTGACAGCTTTCTCTCCTCGGAGTGCGACATCACGCGCTCGGCAGCGGTGAAGCTTATAGAGAGCGGTAACGTGAGCGTGGACGGTGTCCTTCCGAAAAAGAATTACAAAATGACCGGCAGAGAGCGCGTTTCTGTCATTTTCCCCGAGCCGCAGGAGTGTGAGGCAAAACCCGAGAATATTCCGATTGATGTGATATACGAGGATAGCGATATAATCGTGGTAAATAAGCCTGTCGGAATGGTGGTTCACCCCGCGGCGGGAAACACCACGGGAACTCTTGTCAACGCACTGCTTTACCATTGCGGCGGAAGCCTGTCGGGAATAGGCGGCGTGATAAGACCGGGGATAGTTCACAGAATAGATAAGGATACGGCGGGACTGCTCGTATCGGCGAAAAACGATGACGCGCATCTTTTTCTCGCCGAGAGGATAAAAGAGCATAAGGTCAGTCGGATATATTACGCGATAGTTCTCGGAAATATGCGTGAGAACAGCGGAACGGTCAACGCGCCGATAGGTCGTCATCCAACCGACCGCAAGAAAATGGCGGTGATAAGAGACGCGACGCGTCATTCCCGCGAGGCTGTTACTCATTGGAGTGTTGTTGAGCGCTTCGGGCGCTTCACGCTCATAAAATGTGAGCTGGAAACAGGACGCACTCACCAGATAAGGGTGCATATGTCGAGCATAGGACACCCGCTTCTGGGAGATACTGTTTACGGTGGCGGCGGAACCGAATTTGAAGCGAAGAATCGAAATATAATAAAAGGTCAGTGCCTTTTTGCGGCGGAGCTTATGCTGGAGCATCCGAGAACAGGTGAGCTTATGAGCTTCCGCGCGGAGTTCCCGAAGGACTTTTCTGCGGTGCTTGACAAGATGCGGAAGGAATATTATTCGTAACACAAATGAAAAAGTTTGAAAACATAATGATAGTCAGCGACCTCGACGGTACTTTCTTTTCAAGTAAGACCGAGGTGGTACCGAGAAATATCGAGAGAATAAAATATTTTATAGAGAACGGCGGTTTATTTACCTTTGCGACGGGCAGAGTGGCGGCTCATCTTACAACACGGATACAAAAGGGGTGCGACTATGTCAACTTTCCCGCGGTTACCTGTAACGGAATGGTACTCTTTGATATCGCCGAGGGACGAGAGGTTGAGGAAAATTTCTCGGATGTTGATAAGATTATAGAGACTGTAAGCTTTTTTCGTGACAGATATCCGAATCTTGGCTTCAGGGGGCATACGCGTGAAGGTGTAATCTATTTTCAGCCCGATAACTTTTATATAAAGAGAGAGCGGGAAAATAGCCGTATGCCGACAAAATTCGTGCCGTTTGAGGAATGGAAAAAGGAAAAGCTGTATAAGCTTACCCTGCGAGCCGACGGCGATACACTGGAGAAGGTCAAGCAGGAGCTTGAGGAAGCTTTCCCGAGTGTATACACGATAAGTCTTTCATGGGTAGACCTGCTTGAAACACAGCCCTACGGAATTTCAAAGGCGTCAATGCTTGCGGACATCAAGGCGAAATTTTTGCGAGAGGGCAGGGATATAAAGCTTTATGCCGTGGGAGATTACGAGAACGATATCGAAATGCTCACTATGGCAGATGTGGCGGTCTGTCCCGCAAACGCGATTGACTCTGTCAAAAATATTTGCGACCTATGTCTGTGCGATAACGATACGGGTGTCATCGCGGATTTGATTGATTATTTGGATAGAGCTTGACAGTGTGACAGAGGAGATAACATTGCGGTGTCATATTTTGCTTACTGTTTCTATTCGAAGAGAGAGACTTTAAATTTAAGTGTGATATTGTAGCCAATGTTTTCTTTTTGCTTACTGTTTCTATTCGAAGAGTGAGACTTTAAATTTAAGCGTAATATAGTAGCCGGTGTTTTCTTTTTGCTTACTGTTTCTATTCGAAGAGTGAGACTTTAAATTTAAGCGTAATGTGGTAGCCAATGTTTTCTTTTTGCTTACTGTTTCTATTCGAAGAGCGAGACTTTAAATTTAAGCGTAATATAGTAGCCAGTGTTTTCTTTTTGCTTACTTTTTCTTTTGCAAAAGAAAAAGTAAGAGAAAAAGTAAGAGAAAAAATTTCAAAAAGGTATTGCAATTTAAAAAAGTTTGTGATATAATATACTCCGTTCGTGAACCGATGTCAAAGAACATCGGAATAATAGAAGCGAGGAGAAATTGAAATGAAACAGGGAATCCATCCTAATTACGAAGAGTGCGTAATCAGATGCGCATGCGGCGAGTCTGTCGTAACCAAGTCGACAAAGGGCGGCGAGATAAGAGTTGAAATCTGCTCCAAGTGCCACCCCTTCTTCACAGGAAAGCAGAAGTTTGTTGATGCAGGCGGACGTGTTGACAAGTTCAAGAAGAGACTTGAAGCAAGTGCCAAGTAATTCAGAAAACACATACAGAAAAAGATTGGCTCACCGAGTGAGCCAATCTTTTTCTGTTATTTATCATCTTTTGATTCTGACAAGCGAGGCTATTCCCGAGGCAAGTGCATCCGCGAGCGCGTCTATTTCATCGGTGGTGTTGTATTCCGAGAAGCTGATTCGCAGAGAGCAGTCGGCGCTGTGCCTGTCAAGACCAAACGCTATGAGCGAGGGACTTGTCGTATTTGAATGAGCCGAACAAGCCGAACCGCTCGAGACATGTATGCCGAGATTTGAAAGGTAATGCAGCATAGTTTCGCTCTTGATATTCGGTAGGGTAATGTTGAGTATCTGCGGAGCGAAATTTTCGGGTATATTCAGCTTTATATCGAGAACGGATAGCTTCTCCGCGGCATATGCGCGGAGTGAATAGAGCTTGTCCGATATCTCTCCGAGACGCGGATATATATCGGCAACAGCCGCACCGAATGCTGCGATTCCGATAACATTTTCTGTACCCGACCGCATTCCCGATTCCTGACCTCCGCCAACGAGGAAAGGAACTATTTTTTTAGCCTTTAGCAGCTCCTTGTTTATATAAAGCGCACCTACACCCTTGGGTGCGTGAACCTTATGACCGCTGACTGTTACGAGGTCGGCACCTATCTGTACGGGAGTGAATCGGAGCTTCAGAAAGCCCTGAACGGCATCACAATGGGTTATTGCCGAGGGGTATTTTTCCTTTATCATAGCAAAAGCGTCCTTTACATTGTAGAGCGCACCTGTCTCGTTGTTGACCATCATAAATGACGCGAGGAATATCTTTTTTTCAAGCGCCTCATCAAGCGCAGCCATATCAAGCGCACCGCCGCGAGTGGGGATAGTTAGCACCTCAAATCCCGATGCCTCAAGCCGTTTTGCGGCATTTGAGACCGAGGGATGCTCCGAGTCGGTTATAAGTATTCTGTTTGCCTCTCTGCGCTCCTTGGCGAATGCCGTACCGAAAAGGGCAAGGGAGGTTGCCTCTGTTCCGCACGAGGTGAAGACAAGCTCTCCCGAGTTTTTAGCTCCGAGCGCGAGGAGAATATTTTTTCTTGCCTCGCTTATCAGCTTTTCCGCCTTGAGCCCCGCGTCATGCAGAGAAGAGGGGTTGCCGTAGCACTCTATAGCCTCTGCCATTTTTGCCTTTGCTGCATCGGATATCGGCGTTGTTGCGCTATTGTCAAGATATATTGCCATAGTGTCTCCTTTTATCGGGTTGAATTATGGGGGAAAGAAGTTTCTTTCCCCCATATTTTTCTTTTATCTGAAGGTGAATTCCGAGATTATTTTTTCAACGTCCTCGAGATGCGACTCGAAAAGCTCGGTTTTGGCGGTATATGTTATCGAGTAAATCATCTCGC
>JAFTHJ010000107.1 GCA_017457465.1 Clostridia bacterium
ATATGTCAGACGAGAGAACGATAAAATTCTCGAGAGCAGGATAATCGCCAAGATAACAGAGTATTATAACAAATACGGAGTTATGTTCAGGCGCATACTCACAGAGCCGATAGAGATATCCTCGACCGATATAAGACGAGCCGTCAAAGAGGGCAGTGATATCTCGGGTATGGTTCCACCGCTTGTGGCGCAGTATATAAAGGAGAGAGGGCTTTATGTGTGACGGAATACAGATAAGCGAGGCTATGCTCGACTCTCTTCGTCAGAGTCTTGAGGATAAGAAAAACAACGGCGGAATGTCGGAGAAGCGATACAGACACACTGTCGAGGTAGAGAAAATGGTGGCAAGACTTGCCCACTATTACGCTCCCGAAAAGGAGAATATCCTCCGCGCGGCGGCGCTTCTTCACGACCTTACAAAGGAATATTCCCGCGATATGCAGATAATGCTCTGCGCGAGATTTGGGATAGATGTAACCGAGACCGATTACCACGCACCCAAAACCTTTCACGCGAAGACAGCGGCGGCACTTATTCCGAGCGAGTATGGCGAGTTTGCCGCTGACGAGGTGATTGAATGTGTGCGGTGGCACACCACGGGAAGAGCGGGAATGACGGTTTGCGAGAAGCTTGTCTATCTTGCGGACTACATTGATATGTCGCGCACCTTTGAGGACTGCGTGAGACTTCGGGAGTATTTCTTCGGAGCCGATATCGAAAATATGTCGGCAGAGCAGAGAGAGGCGCATCTTGACGACACGCTCGTGCTTTCTTTTGATATGACGATGCGCGGACTTCTCGAGGAGGGCGTACCGATAAGCCCCGACACGGTGGCGGCGAGAAACGAGCTTGTTATAAGGCGCAAATGATTTTCGCGCGGACTCTTACATATTGAAATTGAATTTGGTATGTAGATTGGAGAGTCCGTATGAATATAAAAAACAAAAAGCATATTATAGCCGCTATTTGCGGAGCGGTTGCCGTAATATTTATTATTGTGTTGGCTGTATCGCTTCCGAGGGAGCCTCGGCTGGAGGCGGAGAGTGAGTCGGGGGATGCGTCGGCGGTGAAGGAGAAGGACTCGGAGAGGGTAAATTTTCTGCTTCTCGGGTGCGACAGAGCCTCGGGACTTACAGATGTGATAATGCTTGTCTCGGTTGACACCGAGGGCAAGAGCGCGGATATTCTGCAAATACCCAGAGATACCTATGCGAGATACTCAAAGCGGAGCTACAAAAAGCTCAACGGAGCTATGGCGATGCTCGGCGGAGCGGACAAGCTTTGCGATTTTCTGTCCGAGACTATGCGGGTGGATATAGACGGATATTTTGTCTTTACGCTCGATGCCTTTGCTTCGGCGGTCGACGCCATCGGAGGTGTGGAGATAGATTTGCCGTTTGATATGGATTATAACGACCCGTATCAAGGGCTTTCAATCCACCTTGACGCGGGAGTTCAAACGCTTGACGGAGAGACTGCCGAGAAGTTTGTCAGATATCGCTCGGGATATCTTCGCGGGGACCTTGGGAGAATGGACGCGCAGAAGCTTTTTATGGCGGCATTTATTAAAAAAGTAACCGAAACAATGACTCCCACGACGCTTGTCAGGACTCTGAAGGCGGTTATCGGAAAGGTCGAGACGAATCTCGGCTTGAAGGAGATAACCGACATCGCGCTTACCTGTATTGATATTGAGTCGGAGAACATCAGAATGCTCACTCTCGCGGGTGAGGATGTCAGGATAGGCGAGGACGGCCCTTGGTATTACGTGCTTTCAAGGAGCGCGGCGAGAAGGGCACTTGCGGAGCATATGGGGGCTATGGTGGATGACGCGGAGTTTGACAGAGAGAGGATTTTTGACAACCCCGAATATGAGGAGATTTCGGAAATTTACAACTCTGATATCGAATATCATTCCTCGGATGCGTCGGATATAACCCAAAACGGTATAGAAATACAAAAACGCTGAATTATTGATATTGACAAATTGTCCTTTATGGATTAAAATATAATGTTGTAAGTACAAGAAAGGAAATCTGAAATGACAGAAGAAATGATGACCGAAAATCTGCCCTCTCTTGAGAGTGCGACGGCTCTTGAACTTGCCGAGGCTATTGCCGAGGTGCTTGACGCAAAGAAGGGAAAGGATATAAAGATAATCCACGTCGAGGAAAAGACGGTTATTGCCGAGTATTTCGTGCTTTGCACGGGTAACTCAAGCACACAGGTCAAGGCGCTCGTCGGCGAGGTCGAATACAGGCTTGAGCAGAGAGGAGCTACTCCCTATAACATAGAGGGAAGAGACAACAATTCCTGGATACTGATGGACTATAGCCATGTTATAGTACACGTTTTCAGCAGAGAGTCGAGAGAGTTTTACAATCTTGACAAGCTTTACGGAGACTCCGAGACTGTTTCCGTGGAGAGCAAGGACTGATAAAATTACCGAGAAAGGTTTGGACAGATAAATGAGATACAATTGTTCGGAAATCGAAAGCAAATGGCAGAAGCGTTGGGAGGAGGCTCATATATTTGAGGCACAGGACGGCTCGACGAAGCCCAAGTTCTACGGACTTGTTGAGTTTCCCTATCCCTCGGGTTCGGGAATGCACGTTGGACACATCAAGGCGTATTCGGGACTTGAGGTCGTATCGAGAAAGAGAAGAATGCAGGGATATAACGTTCTTTTCCCGATAGGCTTTGACGCTTACGGTCTGCCCACCGAGAACACCGCGATAAAGACGGGCGTTCACCCCAGATTGGTTACAGACAGAAATATCGAAAAATTCACGTCCCAGCTCAAGAGAGTCGGATTCTCCTTTGACTGGACGAGAGTTATAGACACAACCGAGGAGGATTACTACCGCTGGACACAGTATATCTTCCTGAAGCTCTTTGAGAACGGTATGGCATACAGAGATACCGCGCTCGTTAACTACTGTCCCTCCTGCAAGGTCGTTCTCTCGAATGAGGATTCGCAGGGTGGAAAGTGCGATATCTGTCACAGTGACATAGTTCAGAAATCGAAGGATGTATGGTATCTTCGCATTACGAAGTATGCCGACAAGCTTCTTGAGGGACTTGAAAAGGTAGATTACTTACCCAACGTAAAGCAGCAGCAGGTCAACTGGATAGGAAAATCCACGGGAGCTTTCGTTAACTTCAAGCTCACCGAGGAGGGTGAGCAGCTGCGCATATATACAACCAGATGCGATACGCTCTTCGGAGTTACCTTTATGGTTATCGCTCCCGAGCATCCGATAATCGAGAAGCTCTCTCATAAAATAAAGAATATTGACGCGCTGACGGCATATCGCGAGGAGTGCGCAAAGAAGACCGAGTTTGAGAGAACACAGCTTGTCAAGGACAAGACGGGTGTGAGAATTGAGGGCGTTGCGGCTATCAACCCCATCAACGGCAAGGAGATTCCGATATTTATTGCCGACTATGTTATGATGGGCTACGGAACGGGTGCTATTATGGCGGTTCCCGCTCACGACGAAAGAGACTACGACTTCGCGAAGAAGTTTGGTATAGACATCATTCAGGTCATCAAGGGCGGCGACCTCTCCGAGGGTGCCTACACGGGTGACGGAGAGATGATAAACTCGGGCTTCCTTAACGGTATAGCTACCAAAAAGGATGCCATTGCCAAGACGCTTGAGTTCCTCAAGAGAGAGGGAATCGGCGAGGAGGGCGTTCAGTACAAGATGAAGGACTGGGCGTTCAACCGTCAGAGATACTGGGGTGAGCCTATTCCGATAGTACACTGCGAGAAGTGCGGACTTGTTCCAGTACCATACGAGGAGCTTCCTCTGCGACTTCCCGAGGTAAAGGAGTTCGCTCCCGGTGAGGGCGGAGAGAGCCCTCTGGCAAAGATAGAATCCTTTGTAAACTGCAAGTGTCCGAAGTGCGGCGGCGCCGCTAAACGCGAGACCGACACTATGCCGCAGTGGGCGGGTTCGTCGTGGTACTTCCTGCGCTATATCGACCCGCACTGCTCAACGGGTATTGCCGATATGGACAAGATGAAGTATTGGATGCCTGTTGACTGGTATAACGGCGGTATGGAGCACGTTACAAGACATATGATATACTCGCGCTTTTGGCACAAGTTCCTTTACGACCTCGGAATGGTACCCTGTGACGAGCCTTACTCAAAGAGAACGGCGCAGGGACTTATCCTCGGCCCCGACGGAGACAAGATGAGTAAGTCGAAGGGCAACGTAATAGACCCCAACGACGTTGTTGACACATACGGCGCGGACGTTCTCCGTACTTAC
>JAFTHJ010000108.1 GCA_017457465.1 Clostridia bacterium
AATCCTACCCGTATATAAAAATAACGGCGGAGCAATTTCCGCGCCTTGAGTATACCAGAAAAAGAGTTTCGGATAAAGCAAAATATTTTGGACCGTTCACGGGAACATCAACCGTTTTTACCGTGCTTGATGTTATAAGGAAATCGCTCGGTATCCCTACCTGTAAGCGGCGCTTTCCCGAGGATATAGGCAAGGAGCGCCCCTGCCTTTATTATCAGATGAACCAATGCTGCGGCGTATGTACGGGACAGGTTAGCGCCGAGGAATATAACGAGCTTATCAGGTGCGCTTCCGACATTCTTCGAGGAAACATCGGAGGAGCCGTGAAGCTGCTCGAGGAGCAGATGGCGGATTTTGCCGAGCGTGAGAAATTTGAGGCTGCGGCAAGGTGCAGAGATACGATAGTCGCTTTGAAAAACCTCAACCAGAAGCAGCACGTTGTGGCGGCGCCCGATACGGAGCAGGACGTTTTCGGAGTTTATTCCGACGAGCTTTGCACCTGTATTTCTGCAATGTATGTCCGCGACGGAGCCGTTATAGATAAATCTGATTACGTCTTCGGAGCTAATATCATAGCCGATAGCGGAACGCTTTCCTCTTTTCTCACCGAGCATTACAGGATACACGATTATATCCCGAAAAACATATTGCTCTCCTTTGAGCTTGAGGACGAGGATATGCAGACGGTGACCGAATATCTCGGCGGACTCGCGGAGCGCAAAATAAGCGTACGTACGCCCGAAAAGGGCGACCTTCGCAGACTCTGCGAGACAGTGGCGGAGAACGCCGCCGAAAAGGCGAGACAGTATGTGCTTGACACCAAGAAGGACGAATCCGCGCTTGTGACACTTGCCGAGCTGCTCTGCCTTGAGACGCTCCCCGAGCGTATAGAGGCGTACGATATATCAAATATCGGCGCGGATAATAAGACCTGCGGAATGGTAGTCTGCGAGAGTGGAAAATTTAGTCGCGCTGACTATAGAAGCTTCAATATCAAGAGCGTTGAGGGGACGGACGACTACGCGTCTATGCGAGAGGCTCTCGGGCGAAGACTAGACCATCTTGCGAGTGATGCCACAGGCTCGTTCTCAAAATATCCCGACCTTATTCTGCTTGACGGCGGACGCGGACACGTCTCGGTAATCAAGGAGCTTATGAGAGAGAGGGGAATGGATATTCCCGTGTTTGGTATGGTCAAGGACGATTTCCATAAAACAAGAGCGCTCTGCAATGAAACCGATGAGATAAATATAGCGAAATATCGAGCGGTGTTTATGCTTATATACGGTATTCAGGAGGAGGTTCACCGCTTTTCGGTGAGCAGAATGACGAGCGCAAAGCGCTCAACACTAAAAAAATCCTCGCTTGAGAAGATAAACGGAATAGGCGCCGCAAAGGCGAAGATTTTGCTTCGTGAGCTTGGCGGACTTGCGGGAGTCAAGTCGGCGGACGAGGAAACACTCGCCAAAATAAAAGGTATAAGCCGTGCTGACGCCGCCAATATCGTGGCGTATTTCGCGGATAAAAAGTAGACAGAGGAAGAGATATGATGAGAATAATTACGGGAAAGGCGCGCGGAGTCAGACTTGTAACGCTTGAGGGGGAGGCAACGCGCCCGACAACCGAGAGAGTTAAGGAAGCGGTCTTTTCAATGCTTCAGTTCGATAGTGAGAACAGAGAGGTGCGTGACCTCTTCGCGGGGTGCGGACAGCTCTCGCTTGAGGCGTTGAGCCGCGGAGCGGCTCACGCGGTTATGGTCGATAAATCGAGGGAAGCTGTAAAAATAATAAAGACAAACGCCGCAAAGGCTCGTCTTGACGGACTTTGTGATATATACAATTGCGAGTATAGCGATTATATCCGCAAAAACCGAGGAAAGAAGTTTGACCTTGTTTTCCTTGACCCGCCCTACGCGCTTGAGCTTTGCGGACGGGTAATGAGAGAGCTGGTCGAGGCGGATATGCTGAAGACAGGTACGGTAATCGTTTGCGAGACGGGGAATGAGGACGCCTTTTCGGGTGACGAGGCTCTTGCGGAGCGCTTTGAGGTGCTCAAAAAAGTCAGATACAGCCATTCCTACGTAACTATCGTAACACCGAGAAGGAGCGAGGACTGAAATGGGAGAAAAAATAAAGGGTGTCGCTATCGTTCCCGGGAGCTTTGACCCGATAACAAACGGACATATAGATATCGTCAGACGCGCGGCACAGATGTACGACAGGGTATATCTCGCGGTTATGATAAACACCGAGAAGCAATATATGTTCACGCTTGAGCAAAGGCGGCAAATTGCCGCGGCGGCGGTTGCGGATATCGCGGGAGTTGAGGTCATATCCTCGGAGGGATATCTTTGGAAACTCGCCGAAACGCTCGGCGCGTGTGCTATAGTCAAGGGCGTGAGAAACGAGGTCGACAGAGAATACGAGCTGAAAATGGCGGAATACAATACAGCGCACAACCCCACGGCGCGGACCGTGCTTCTTGATACCGCCCCCGAGCTTGAAAATATAAGCTCCACTCTGGTCAGAGAAAAGCTCTCGCGCTCCGAGGATATCTCCGAGCTGCTTCCCGAGGAAGCTATACGCGAGATAGAGAAAATCATCAACAAGACGAACTGATATTGACTTTTTGCCCCTTTTGTGGTAAAATAGGAATATCGAATATAAACGGAGGCGGCTATGAATAAAAAAACAACCTTACTTATTATGGCGGCGGGACTTGGCTCACGCTATGGCGGAAACAAGCAGGTGGACGGAATAGGTCCTAACGGCGAGATACTTATGCAGTATTCGATATATGACGCTATAAAGGCGGGATTCAATAAGATAGTTTTTGTTATAAAGCAGGAGCACGAGGCACTTATAAGGCGCTTTTGCGAGGGAATCGTGGGAGCTGAAACTGTTTTTGTTTATCAGGATTTCTCATCTATCCCGAGTATATATGCAGTTCCTGCGGACAGAGTTAAGCCCTTTGGTACGGTACACGCCGTTCTTTGCGCGAGGGATGCGATAAACGAGCCGTTCGCGATAATAAACGCCGATGATTATTACGGAGCCGACGCGTTCCGAACAATGTACGAAAAGCTCCAGAATCTTTCCGAGCGAGAGGGAACAATGGTGGCTTACAAGCTCAAAAATACAGTAAGCCGTAACGGAGCCGTTACTCGCGGCATATGCGGAATATCAGACGGAAAGCTCACGGATGTCAAGGAGACGTACAAGATAACCGTGAACGACGAGGGTGATATAATGGATGCCGATGACGGGCTTCTTGACCCCGAGGTGCTTGTCTCTATGAATATGTGGGGCTTTGTTCCAGACGTATTCGAGGATATGGACGATAGCTTCAAGAGCTTCCTTTCGGGTATAGCGCAGGGCGATGTCAAGGCAGAATACGCGCTTCCCACGATGGTAGATTCCTTTATCAAGAGCGCTAAAATGAGCGTGAGTGTGCTTTCAACAGATTCGGTCTGGTTTGGAGTTACATACAAAGAGGATAAGCCGTTTGTTGCGGGAGAGCTCAAAAAGATGCACGAGTCGGGTGCTTATCCCGAGAAGCTTTGAGCTATCTTAAAGAAAAATCAAATATATGCCGTGCTCGGCATAAAAGACAATTTCCCCCCATATATTTTAGTGACAAATATATGGGAGGAATTTTTTATGGCAGAACATTCTATTTACCGAGATATTGCGGAGCGTACGGGCGGCGATATATACATTGGAGTTGTTGGTCCGGTCAGAACGGGAAAATCGACATTTATCAAGCGTTTTATGGAGTCCTTGGTGCTTCCGAATATCGGTGATACCTACTCAAAGGACAGGGCGAGAGACGAAATGCCGCAGTCGGCGGCGGGAAAAACGGTTATGACCACCGAGCCGAAATTCGTACCCGACGAGGCGGTGACGATTACCGTCGACGATTGCGCGTCTTTGCGTGTGAAGATGATAGACTGTGTGGGGTATATAGTCTCGGAGGCGCTCGGAACGATAGAGAACGGTCAACCGAGAATGGTTCACACTCCGTGGCAGGAGGAGCCTATGCCATTCGTTGAGGCTGCGGAGATGGGAACAGAAAAGGTTATAAAGGAGCATTCAACTATAGGTATGCTTATCACGACCGACGGTACAATAGGAGAGATATCACGCGAGAGTTATGTCGCGGCGGAGGAGAGAATAGTCGGGGAGCTTAAGGAGCTTGGAAAGCCGTTTGCTATGATACTCAACTCGGCTAACCCGTCGTCAGAGGAGTCAATAGCACTCGCTTATGAGCTTGAGGAGAAATATGGAATTCCGGTGGCGCTTGTGAGCTGCATAGACCTTGACGCAGAGGATATCAGACGGATACTTGAGCTTGTTCTCCACGAATTTCCCGTATCCGAGGTGAGAATAAAAATGCCCTCGTGGGTGTCGGCGCTCGAGGAGGGACACAAGATTCGCGAGTCGGTAAGTCGCTCGGTCTGTGCCTGTGCCGACAAGATTCACAAGGCGGGGGATATAAAGAACGCCTTCGGTGAGCTTGAGGATAATGAGTATATCAAGTCCTGCGTGATAGAGGATATTGATTTGGGTACGGGCAAGGCGATAGTGAGCGTGAGCTTCGATGACGCACTCTATTATTCGGTATTGAGTGAGTTGAGCGGATTTGAGATAGAAAACGAGAGGGAGCTGATATCCCTGCTTAAGAATCTGTCCGAGATGAAGAGCCGTTACGACAGAGTCTCCGAGGCACTCGCTATGGCGGAGGAGAAGGGATATGGAATAGTTATGCCCACTGTTGACGAGCTTCGCCTTGAGGAGCCCGAGATAGTAAAGCAGTCGGGAGGATACGGCGTAAAGCTTTGCGCTTCGGCACAGTCGATACATATGATAAGGGCAAATATAGAGACCGAGATAAGCCCGATGGTGGGAACAGAGCAGCAG
>JAFTHJ010000109.1 GCA_017457465.1 Clostridia bacterium
CGGAGAGCTGTTTTATGAAAACATAACGACCTATTATCCCGACGCGAAGATAATCGTCGCTCACGCGGGACAGCGCTTTGAGTACGGCGATATAGATATCGACATTCTCTGGACGGCGGAAAACGGATACAAAAAGGCTATGGTAGATACCAACCAATCCTCTGTTCTCTACTCTATAACGGGTAATTCAGGCAGAATGATAATTCTCGGCGACCAGCAGGAGCGCGGTTGCGCACTTCTCGACGCGATATACGGTGACACACTCAAGTGCGACCTTGTTCAGGTATCGCACCACGGCTATAACGGCGGTGACGAGGCAATGTACGCAAGTATGGACGCCGATTACGCAATATGGACCGCTTCAAAGGAGGCAATCATCTCGGGCAACCGCCATATACAGTCAATAAACAAACGAAATCTCTTTGATTACACGACAGTTGAATACAACATCGCCCCCACAAATTCAGGCCCCGCTATAACCCTTTATGAAGGTATGACAAAGACAGAACTTGCGGTTTTTGATATAGGATTGACGGGATAATAAAAGTAAATTTACTATGATTATTGTAGAAATTTTTTCATTACGGAAAGGAAAATAAACTTATGAAAAAAATATTTTCTCTGTTTCTTGCAGCTTTATTACTATTTTCCGCGGTACTCGGACTTACCTCTTGCAGTAAAGACGAGGGTGAGACGGACGAGACGACCGCGGCTACAACAACAGGCGCTGCGGCTCCCACGGGAGACCTGAAGCTTGTAGAGAACGGCACCGCGAATTTCACCATAGTATATCAGTCTCAATCGGCTCCCTGTCTGCTTGACTCTATAGATACAATCAAAAACATATTCTCATTCAAATACGATGTTACGCCGTCCGCTATATCGGATTCGCTCCACACCAAGGACGACTCCAAGGTGGAGATACTCCTCGGACAGACTAAATACGACGCATCCGCCACAGCCCTTTCGGCTCTCGGAAGCAACAGCTATTCAATATCTGTCTCGGGAAATAAGATAGTTGTGGCAGCAAGTCACATATATCTCTTCCCTGTCGCTGTTGATACGCTTCTTGATAACCTTACCCTTAAAAACGGTGTTGTTTCACTGGCAAGAAGCTTCTCATTCAAGAGCGAAAGCTATAACGCGCTTTCTGTCGCGGCTGACAAGAAGACAGATTACACAATAGTATACGACTCCTCCGACCCCGACGCGAAAACCGCCGCTAACAAGATTCGTCTGGCGTTCTCCGACTGGGGCATCAACATAAACTCGATGGACGACGGTGAACCCTCCGAAGGCAAGGAAATACTTATCGGCAAAACCAACAGAGATCTCTCCTATGAAAGCGAAGCATATTACAAAAACGGCTGGATAGGCACAGACGATGACGGAAATATTGCCCTCACAGGAAATATCTCCTGCGTATCTGATAAATTCGCGGAATATGTCACCACGCTCGGAACAGACGGAAACGTAGCTCTTCTCGACAGTATGTTGGGAATAGTCGCTCCCAAAGGATACGGAAACGCTCCCGCCTATGAAGGAACCGGAAGCGTTAAGGTTATAGATAGCTTCGAGCTTTCAAAATCCTATTACGTAATAGTCAGCGGTGCTTCCGAGGGCGACTTCGAGGACTACACCGATGTTCTTATGAACGCTGGATTTAACCGTCACAGCTCCAGCAGAGCCAACGGAAATCTTTTTGAAACCTGGACCGACGGATATTCTATCCTCACAATGTCCCACATTACTTACACCGACCCCGCAACACAGGATAGATATGAGGGAACGAGCAGCATCGGAAAGGTAAACTATATGTCTATAGCTATAGACTGTATCGACAATTCCGCCATTCCCACGCAGGATACCGATATTAAAAAGATTACCACCGAGCAGATAACACAGGTGGGCACCAACTGCGGATTTGTTCTCCGCCTTGCAGACGGACGCTTTGTAGTATTCGACGGCGGTATGCAGGAACACGCATCGGACGTATACAAAATAATCAAGGACCAGAACGTAATCAGCGGCAAGCCCGTTATCGCGGCGTGGATGCTCACACACGGTCACGGAGACCACATCGGCGCCCCCATCAAGTTTATATCCGACTATTCGAGCAAGGTAGAGCTTCAGAGCTTCGTTCATAACCTCCCCGGATATGATATATACAACGGCAAGAATACTGCCGAAATTGACCCTGCCGATGTATCCGCCGCACTTCTCGAATCAAGCACCACCCTCTACGAAAAGATAGAAAAGCTCTACCCCGAAGCAAAGATAATCGTTGCTCACGCGGGACAGAAGTTTGAATACGGCGGAATAGATATAGACATTCTCTTCACAACCGAAAACCTCTACGGAAAGCAGATGGTAGACACCAATATGTCCTCGGTAATCTACTCTGTCAAGGGTTCTTCGGGTAGAATGATAATCACGGGCGACCAGCAGGAGGGCGGATGCGCTATCCTCAACGCGATATACGGCTCTGAACTCAAGTGCGACCTCATTCAGGTAGCACACCACGGATATAACGGAGGCGACACCGATATGTACGCAAGTATGGATGCGGATTACGCTATCTGGACCAACTCCTATGAGGCGGTTATCTCGGGCAATCTCCACATTCTCTCCGAAAACGTCAGAAACTATTTCAATTATAAGTCGGTAACCTATAACCTCATCCCCTCCACGGAGGATACACTTGCGGACTACATAGTTCTCACAGAGAATATGACAAAGTCGCAGCTCTCGAAGTTCAACGTTACCTTGACCGATACAGTAGTAAACTAAAAAACCTTGGGGCTATTGCAAAATCGCAATAGCCCCAATTTTTCTGCAATTTCTTCATTTTTCCCTAATATACTTGTTTTTGACGATTCGCTATGCTATAATTACAAAAAGGACTGAACCGCCTTATTATAACTTTGAATCAAAGGAGTTCGACAATGAAAAAGCACACTGTCACAAGTTGGGGTGAGCACGACCCCGAGGCATATCTTTCCAACGGTTTTATCGGCTTCAGATACGGCAAAAATCCCTTTGATAACGTCGCGGGATTTCTCGCGGGATTCAATTACGCCAACGCGTACGGAGAGGTAGAGGCGCCTGCCGCTATTCCCACTCCGAGACTCGAATTTTACTACAGAAATGAAAAGATGGAGCCCGAAACACTCTCCCAGTCCTATGATTTTTCCTGCGGAGAGCTTTGCACCGAGGCAGTTCTGCGTCATTGGATAAAGGGCGTTTACGAGGAAGTAAAGCTTACATACACAGTTTTCTGCTCCAGAACCTCCCCCACTCTCCTTGTATCAAGACTTGAGACCTCGGGAACAATGATGGAAAACCTCAAGGTCGTTGTCTCTTTCGCCCCCGCAAAAAGATGGGAGCATTCCCTTGGCGAGGTCAAATACTTTGACGCCGAAAAAGGTCAGGACGGAAAGTGCCTGTTCTGGTCGGCAGACAGAATGTCCTCTGCGGGAGCGGCGCTCAAGATATTCGGAGACATCTCCGAGAAGCGTTTGAACGAAACTATGTCTCCTTGGGTAATGCTTAACGTCAGAGAGAAAGCAACCCTTGAATTCGTCACCTCATATATTCCCGCTATAATGCACGTTCAGCCTCATAATCAGGCACAGAGAATGGTCAAAATCTCCGAGTGGTACGGAATAGACCTCATCCGTAAGCAGAACAAAGAGGCTTGGGCAAAGCTTTGGGAGAGCAGAATAACAATAGACGGAGCAACCGAGGAATGGCAGGACGTCATAGATGCCTCCTACTTCTACCTTATGTCCTCTATGTCGGCGTTCACGCCTATGTCTATTGCGCCTTTTGGATTAAGCTACCCCGAGCTTTATTACGGACACGTTTTCTGGGACACCGAGAGCTTTATGTTCCTCACTCCCCTCTTCACCGCACCCGATATAGCGAAGAATATGCTTGACTACAGATTCAAGCGCATAGATGCCGCAAAGAACCACGCAAAGATAAACGGATGTGTCGGCATTCAGTTCCCTTGGGAGAGCGGAATATCGGGCTGCGAGATGATAGCCACCCGTTCGGTTCACGCGGGTGAGCATCACGTAAACCTCGACATAGCTCTCGCGTTTGACGCATACGCAAAGATGCACCCCGATGAGTATTTCCTTAAGGAAATGGCTTGGCCCGTAATATACGGAGTCTGTGAATGGTTGCAGACAAGAGTTGAGAAAACAGACCGCGGATACGAGCTTCGTCACACCACAGGTCCCGATGAAGCACAGCCTAACGTCAACAACGACGCATATACCAACCGTCTCGCCTCGAAGCTTCTTCGCATAGGCTCTGAATACTCCGAGCGACTCGGCTACGGCAAGAGAGATATCTGGCTTGATATCGCGGATAATCTCCGAGTAAGAGTGAGAGAGGACGGAGTTATTCTCCAGCACGACGAGCAAATTGAGAATGTCGAAACCCTCCCCTCTGTGGCAATGACATATTTCCCCTATGCTTGTTTTGATAAGGAGCATCCCGAGAACGATAAGAAAAATATAGAATACTGTATCTCCTGCGATATGGAATACCACTGTCATATCCCTATGCTTTCGGGCTTTCTCGGAATCTTCCCCGCTTGGGTAGGAGACCGCAAGACCTCCAGATACTTCTATGATATCGCGAATCTCACCTTCTTCACCAAGCCATTCTTTGCTTGTACCGAGTTCAGTCTCGACGAAGAAGACAGAGAAAGCTTCAAGTGTCCCGATATTCCCACCCACTTCCTCACAAACAGAGGAAGCCTGCTTGCGGGACTCATTATGGGACTCACCAAGCTCTCACCTTGGAACGGTACGCTTGACTCCAAGCCCGAGGACTGGCTCGGCGAGAATATCGTGCTTCCCGAGGGTTGGAACAAGATAACTGTCGGCAAGGTATATATACAGGGCAAGGCATACAGAATTGAAGCAGAGCACGGAGCAAAGTGTGCAAAGCTTATCGAGCTTTAATGTCATTTGGTAAATAAAAGCAACACTCTAAAGTATGAATATCAAAGTGCCAAATCAGGCAATACTCCCGATATAAAGATATCGGGAGTATTTGTTGTTATGTATTACAATAAGGTAGAAATTTGCGGTGTTAACACCTCAAAGCTGAAAACACTGACCGATGAAGAAAAAAAGACTCTGCTCGAAAAAACAAAAAAAGGAGATATGGAGGCAAGGCAGGAGCTGATATACGGGAATCTGCGACTCGTGTTGAGTATAATTCAGAGATTCACAGGCAGACGCGAAAATCTTGATGACCTCTTTCAGGTCGGGTGTATCGGTCTTGTCAAGGCGGTCGATAACTTCAATACAGAGCTTGACGTAAAATTCTCGACCTATGCGGTTCCGATGATAATAGGTGAGATAAGAAGATACCTGCGGGACAACAACGCCATAAGGATAAGCCGTTCAATGCGCGACCTCGCATATCGCTCACTTCAGGCGCGAGAGGAGCTTATCCACGAAAAGCAATGTGAGCCTACAGTTGAGGATATCGCTCGGCGAATGGGCGAGAAAAAAGAAGCCGTGCTTCGCGCTATGGAGGCTATTATCGAACCTATATCTCTCTATGAGCCCGTATATAGCGAGAACGGTGATTCTATATACGTTATGGACCAGCTCAGCGACTCAAACAGCTCGGACGAGATATGGCTTGAAAATATAGTTCTGCGAGAGGCAATGAAAAATTTGAGCGAGAGAGAGCGGACTATAATCAATATGAGATATTATCAAAACAAAACGCAGATGGAAATAGCCGAGGAGATAGGAATCTCACAGGCGCAGGTATCCCGCCTTGAAAAGGGCGCTCTTGAGCATATGAGACGGCAGATATGAATTTTTATTCGAAAATACTCGATTTTTTTGCCAAAAGCCCTTGACAAATAAGGAATTCGGTGATAAACTGTGTTTATAAAAATTCAGAGGAGCTTGACCGAGATGAATTCTATGGTATTCGTAAACAAGTTTTATTACCTTTATTTTTATTTTAACAGATAAAATAAAGGTGCTTTTTGTTGCGGATTTACGTTTCATCTGTTTTCTATAAAGAAAATCAAAATGAAGCCTTTCCGGTGAAAAACACCGCGGGGCTTCATTTTTTAATTAATACGCTCTGCGGTCGATCAGTCATCGCTGTAATTAAATTTTATTTATCAAGGAGAAAAAACAATGATTGCTGTAATTAAAAAAGGAACAACAGACGCGCAGATTGAAAATCTTTCCTCTTGGCTTAAGGCGCAGGGGCTCGACGTTCACCTCTCAAAAGGTAGCACTCACACAATAGTCGGACTTGTGGGCGACACAAGTAAGATAGATGAGGAGCTTCTCGGAAGCCTTGATATCGTTGAGTCGGTAAAGAGAATCAGTGAGCCCTTCAAGAGCGCTAACAGAAAATTCCACCCCGACGACAGTATAATAGAGGTTGGCAACACCTCCTGTGGCGGAGATATATTCACCTTTATCGCAGGTCCCTGCTCTGTTGAGAGCGAGGAACAGGTGATGGAGATAGCCAAAGCCGTAAAGGCGGCTGGAGCGACTATGCTCCGCGGCGGAGCATTCAAGCCCCGCACCTCGCCCTACGACTTTCAGGGACTCAAAGCTGATGGCATTGAGATTCTCCTGAAGGCGAAAAAGGAAACGGGACTCCCGATAGTCACAGAAATAATGAACGCAAATCACCTCGATATGTTCGACGATGTCGATGTCATTCAGGTAGGCGCGAGAAATATGCAGAACTTTGAGCTTCTCAAGGAGCTTGGCAAAACTAATAAACCTATTCTGCTCAAGAGAGGTCTCGCAAACACGCTCAAGGAGCTTCTTATGTCCGCCGAATACATAATGGCGGGCGTCAACGAGAATGTCATTCTCTGCGAGAGAGGAATCAGAACCTTTGAGACATACACAAGAAACACCCTCGACCTCTCGGCAATTCCGTTGCTCCACGAGCTTTCTCACCTGCCCGTTATCATAGACCCCTCCCACGCGACAGGCGCTTCCAGACTTGTTAAGCCTATGGCTCTCGCGGCGGCAGCAGGCGGAGCTGAC
>JAFTHJ010000110.1 GCA_017457465.1 Clostridia bacterium
AATTTTACCACAAACTTTCAATAAAAGCAATAGTAAATTGCGAAAAAATAAAATTTTATGCAAAGGAAAATAAAAATGAAGCTTTATGAGGGACGTCCCGAGGACGTAAATGAGAGAGAAGAAAAAGAGGTACGGGTATACGATATGCTCGAAAAACTGAAGATAAAATACGGCAGAGTCGACCACGCGGCGGCGTGGACGATGGAGGACTGTGTGGCGATAGACGGCATTCTCGGAGTGTCTATGTGTAAGAATCTTTTTCTGTGCAACCGTCAGAAAACAGATTTTTATTTGCTTCTGATGCCCTCGGACAAGCCGTTTCGTACAAAAGAGCTTTCCTCGCAGCTTGGCGTGGCGAGGCTGTCATTTGCGGCGGGAGAGGATATGGAAAGATTTCTCGGACTTTTGCCCGGAGCGGTTAGCGTACTTGGGCTTATGAACGATACCGAACGGTCGGTGAGACTGCTTATCGACGAGGATTTGCGGGAGTGTGAGTACATCGGGGCGCATCCATGTGTCAACACTTCGAGTCTTAAGATAAAGACAGAGGATATTTTGAAAGTGTTTCTCCCCGCTACGGGACACACCCCTACATACGTAACTCTCACGGGAGCCGAAAATATAGGCTGATTTTCCAAAAAATAAAATTTTTCAGAAAACAATGCAACCTTTCATCATTTTTTGCGACTTATTGGGTGAAGGGGCAACAGAGAGCGGCAATGTCGCTCTATACACGAGGAACGGAGGAGCCCTGAAATATGGAGGATTATCAGATCGTAGACCTTTATTGGGCGCGTTCGGAAAGCGCGATATCCGAGACCGAGCGCAAATACGGCAGAATGCTGAATTCAATCTCTTTTTCACTCTTGTCCTCTGCGGAGGATGCCGAGGAGTGCGTGAATGATACATATATGGCGGCGTGGCAGAGTATGCCCGAGGAGCGTCCCGTGTATCTTGGCGCTTTCCTTTCAAAAATAATAAGGCGCATATCGATATCCCGATTTCGCGCGTCCCGCACAATAAAGCGAGGCGGAGCGGAGGGGATTATCGAGGAGTTAAGCGAGTGTATTCCGTCGGACTCGACAGTCGAGTCGGAATATGAGAACGGCAGACTTTCCGAGGCGCTTAACAGATTTCTCGCGGAGCTTGATGAGAAAAAGAGAGTGATATTCGTGCGCAGATATTTTTATTCCCAACCGATAGAGCGGATAGCCTTGGATTGCGGAATGAAGGTGGGAAGCGTAAAAAGTGTTCTGTCGCGTACAAGACAAGCCCTCAAAGAATTACTTGAGGAGGAAGAGCTTTTATGAATGACAGAATGAAAGCCGCGGAATATCTGTTTGACGAGCTTGGACTTATCAGTGATTCTATAGTGGCGGAGGCAATGCTTGTGAGCATCCCTGCTGCGGGGCGGAAGAAAATTTCCCTGCGGAGAGCGGTGAGCGCGATAGCGGCGGCAGCCGTCATCATAACGCTCTCGCTCGGAGTATTCGCGGTCGGTCTTATGAGAGACAAGAACGAGGCGGAGGACGGTGTTACAGAGCTTGAAGCGCAGAGTCTTGAGGAGTTGCTTGTCGGAGCGCAGAGCGGCGGAGTCGTTCGGGTTCACTCAAGCGCGGAGGCTGTCGGACTTTTTGACGGACAGACCAAGCTTATCTGGCAGAGCGAGTCTGACGGGGAGTACTATTCACTGACGCTTACGCGTAATGATGACGTGGCAAGGCTCAATGGGGCGCTGCGTAATACCTACGCTGAAGCGAAAAGCGTGGAATCGGGTGAGGTCCCCGATATCCGCGTATGGATAAGCTACGGAGACGGAAAGGTCGTATCTCCTTACCTCAAGAAATCCGAGGGGAACGTGGGATACGGCGAGTTGTTCGGGTATTCGCCCGAGATACTTCCGTCAGAGGAGCTTACCGAGCTTACACGCGATTTGATATCCGAATGATCTTTTTGTATTGAAAGGAGCAAACGGTTATGAAAAAATTATTATCTCTTTTATTGGCGGGGCTTTTTATTTGTCTGACTCTTGCGTCCTGCAGCAAGGCGGAGGATATGGAAATGGGTGTGGCAGACGGAGGCTTTGAAGAGCTCGGTGCCGCGGAGGAAATATCCCCCGAGGACGAGAATTACGGAAAGCTCGTGGAAAATGAGTTTGTAAAGGCGGAGGATACTCCCGTGTCTACCTTTTCGGCGGACGTGGATACCGCGTCATACGCTTATTTCCGTAAGCTTGTGAACTCGGGATACAACCTCTCGGAGCTTATCTCCACGGGCGGAAGCTCTATAAGAACAGAGGAAATGGTGAACTATTTTGATTACGACTACGAGGGCCCCGCAGAGGGAGAGCTTTTCGGCAAGAATGTGCAGATAGCGACTTGCCCTTGGAACGAGAACGCCGTTCTTATGGTTCTTGGGCTTAAGAGTGAGGAGATTGAAGTCGAATCCGACAATAATCTTGTTTTTCTTATAGACGTTTCAGGCTCAATGGATTCTCAAGATAAGCTTCCGCTCCTGAAAAAGGCATTTTCTCATCTGGTCAGTCAGCTTGATGAGAGCGACAGAGTGTCTATCGTAACCTACTCGGGCAAGGAGGATGTAGTGCTTGAGGGGTGCGAGGGAAGCAAGAGCGAGAAGATTATGAAGGCTGTTAACGGACTCAAGGCAAAGGGCTCAACGAATGGCGAGGCGGGTTTGCAGAAGGCATACGCACTTGCTGAAAAGTATTTTGTTTCGGGTGGAAATAATCGAATAATTATGGCGTCTGACGGAGACTTGAACGTGGGAATTTCCTCTGCCGAGGAGCTTAAGGAGTATGTGAGCGAGAAGCGGGATAGCGGCGTATATCTCTCGGTGCTCGGCTTTGGAACGGGCAACTACAAGGATTCAAGTATGGAGGCTCTTGCCGATAACGGTAACGGTGTATATTACTATATAGACGGTGAGAGTGAGGCTGAAAAGGTCTTTGGAAGCGACATTTTTTCGACACTTTATACGGTTGGGAAGGATGTGAAGCTTCAGATTACCTTTAATCCGCTTGCTGTCGATTCCTACAGACTTATCGGATATGAAAACAGACTTCTCAACAAAGAGGATTTCGAGGACGATACAAAGGATGCGGGGGACGTTGGTGCGGGTCACGCCGTAACTGTTTGTTACGAGCTTATCCTGACAGAGGATGCTATGGCGGAGAGTCCGGAATGGATGACACTCGCGGTTCGCTACAAGCGCCCCGACGAGGATAAGAGCAATCTCAATGAATACAAGATAGGGGTATCGGATTACACCGAGGCTCCGAGCGATGATTTTAAATTTATTTGCGGTATAGTCAAGACCTCTATGCTTCTTCACGACAGTAAATATCTTGAGCAGAAGGGAACATCCGCTCTCAAAAATATAATTGAGGAGATTTCAGGCATAGACCTATCCGCTGATAACGAGAAAAAAGAATTTCTTGACCTACTCAAAAAGCTTCACGGCGAGAGCTTGAATGACCAAGAAGCGGTTTGATATATATAAACGCAAAAAGGGCGAAGCCAAAAGCTTCGCCCTTTAAATGTTTTGTTTTTATTTATTTTACTGAACGCCGTTTTTGACTGCTTCGAAATCCTCCTCGATTTCCTTCTCGGGCGCTTTCGTGAGAAGCGAAACCACAACGATTACGATAGAGGAGAAGATGAACGCGGGGAGCAACTCATATATTGCGAATGCTCCGCCAAGCTTACTGATAACAAGCTTCCAGAGGAACACCATTCCG
The DNA here is from genome assembly GCA_017457465.1 of Clostridia bacterium. Taxonomy (GTDB): domain Bacteria; phylum Bacillota; class Clostridia; order Oscillospirales; family CAG-272; genus HGM12713. The sequence continues at coordinate 3,758 of JAFTHJ010000110.1, forward strand.
CCGCCGCTTATCATACCTGCCACAGCACCCGCGCGAGTGGTGCGCTTCCAGAACAGTGAGAAGAGCATCAGAGGTCCGAATGTTGCGCCAAAGCCCGACCAAGCAAAGGAAACGATGTTGAATATAACACTGTCTTCCTTCCAAGCGATAACGATTGCTACGAGCGTGATTACAACGAGTGTAATTCTTGTCAGGAGCATAACCTGCTTGTCGTTCGCGTCCTTCTTGACGACTCCGTGGAATATATTCTTGGAGACCGCGGATGCTGCGATAAGAAGATAGGAGTCAGACGAGCTGATTGTCGCTGCGAGAATTCCTGCCATAACAAATCCTGCTATAATGGGAGGCAGATAGCTTGTTGAGAGCGTGATGAATATGTTCTCGGCACCCGATTTTGTGAGATGCTCAACAGGGAAGAGCTGACGTCCCATAATACCTATGAATACCGCAACTCCGAGAGAAATTACAACCCATACCATTGCGATACGGCGGGACATCTTCAGTTCGGACTCCTTGCGGATAGCCATAAAGCGAAGGAGAACCTGGGGCATACCGAAATATCCGAGACCCCAAGCCATACAAGAGC
>JAFTHJ010000111.1 GCA_017457465.1 Clostridia bacterium
CTGTATCGGAGCATTATTCAAGCTCAAATGCTCCCGTGTATAGCTGATAATACTTGCCCTTTCGAGCGATAAGCTCCTCGTGGCTTCCTCGCTCGATGATGTGACCGTGCTCAAGCACCATAATAACGTCTGAATTGCGGACGGTGGACAGTCTGTGAGCGATAACGAATACCGTTCTGCCGCGCATCAGCGCGTCCATACCCTTTTGTACCAAAGATTCGGTACGAGTGTCTATGCTTGACGTTGCCTCGTCGAGTATCATAACGGGTGGGTCGGCTACCGCCGCACGGGCGATAGACAGAAGCTGGCGCTGACCCTGTGACAGATTTGCGCCGTTTGCGGTCAGCATAGTGTCGTAGCCCTCGGGGAGTCTTGTGACAAAGCTGTCCGCTCCCGCAAGCTTAGCCGCGGCGATACACTCCTCATCCGTGGCGTCAAGCTTACCGTATCGGATGTTCTCCATAACCGTTCCCGTAAAGAGATTTGTGTCCTGAAGAACTATACCGAGCGAGCGTCTCAGGTCTGCCTTCTTTATCTTGTTGATGTTTATACCGTCATATCTTATCTTACCGTCGTCGATATCGTAAAAACGGTTGATAAGATTGGTTATAGTGGTCTTTCCCGCACCCGTAGCTCCTACGAACGCAACCTTCTGTCCGGGCTCGGCATAAAGGGTTATGTCGTTAAGCACCGTTTTTTCGGGAACGTAGCCGAAGTCCATATGCTCGATGCGGACGTCACCCTTAAGCTCGGTGTACGTAACAGTGCCGTCACCGTGGGGGTGCTTCCACGCCCATTTTCCTGTTCTTTCGGAACACTCAACTATCTTGCCGTTCTCCTCTCGGCAGTTGACCAGCATAACGTAGCCGTCATCCATCTCAGGCTCTTGGTCAAGAAGCTCAAACACACGCTTAGAGCCTGCCATTGCCATAACAATAGCGTTCATCTGCTGGGATACTTGAGTTACGTTGTTGGTAAACTGCTTGGTCATATTGAGGAAGGGAACTACAACGGCAATTCCCATAGCCTCTCCCGAAAGAGATACGTTTTTGACCGAACCGCTGACTATCAGCAGACCGCCCACAAAGGCGACGAGAACGTACAGAATGTTGCCGATGTTACCCATAATGGGCATAAGAATGTTTGCAAATCTGTTTGCGTTAGTGGCATCACGGCAGAGCTGCTCATTGACCTTATCAAAATCCTGTTCGCTCTGCTGCTCGTGGCAGAATACCTTAATGACCTTCTGACCCTCCATCATCTCCTCAACGAAGCCCTCCGTCTTTGCTATGGAGCGTTGCATCTTGATGAAGTGCTTGGCGCTGTTGCCGCCTATCTTCTTGGTAACGAAAACCATAGCGACGGTGGCGAACGCCACAACAAGTGCCATCCATGCACTCAGCCACAGCATATAGAAGACGAGCAGCAGAACGATAAGTCCCGAGCTTATTATCTGGGGAATGGTGCGGGAAATAAGCTCACGCATGGTGTCGATATCGTTGGTGTAGTGAGACATTATGTCTCCGTGGGAATTGGTGTCAAAATATTTGAGGGGGAGAGACTGCATCTTTGAGAACATACGCTTGCGCATCTTGTTCAAAAAGCCCTGTGTGACTATTGCCATAGTCCTTGTGTGCAGATAAGATGATACCCAGCCCACGGCGTAAATGGCGACCATTATGCCGATGGCGGTGTATATCTTGGTATCTATCGCGTCCCAGCCGCTCTCAAGACCTTCTCCTATGGTGTTTATAAAGAAGTTCATAAACACGCTTGCCACGGTAGAGGCGAGAGCCGTGAGCAGAATACATACGGCAACGAGAATAAGCTGTTTTTTGTAGTCGGTGAACAGCAGCTTCATAAGTCTGCCGATAACGCCCTTGGTGTTTGGCTTATTTTGTTTCATTTCTGCTCACCTCCCTTGTTCTGAGAGTCGTATACTTCCTTGTAGATGGGGCTTGTTTTAAGAAGCTGCTCGTGTGTGCCCACAGACTCTATTTTTCCGCCGTCCATAACGACTATCTTGTCTGCGTGCTCAACAGAGGAGATACGCTGAGCGATTATTATTTTTGTGGTGTGAGGAATTTCCTCGGCAAATGCCTTTCGGATAAGCGCGTCAGTCTTGGTGTCCACCGCGCTTGTGGAGTCGTCAAGTATAAGTATCTTTGGCTTTTTCAAAAGCGCTCTGGCAATACAGAGTCTCTGCTTCTGTCCACCCGATACGTTTGTTCCGCCCTGCTCGATGTAGGTGTCGTAGCCGTCGGGAAAACGCTGTATAAACTCGTCAGCCTGAGCCAGCTTGCATATCCTTACCATATCCTCGTCCGTGGCATCAGGATCACCCCAGCGAAGGTTTTCCTTGATAGTACCCGAGAAAAGCACGTTCTTCTGGAGAACAACGGATACCTGATTTCGAAGCTCCTCCACGCTGTAGTCGCGAACGTCCACGCCGCCTATCTTTACCGAACCCTCGCTAACGTCATAAAGTCTTGAAATGAGCTGAACAAGAGAGGTCTTTCCGCTTCCCGTACCACCGATTATACCCACCGTCTCACCTGACGCGATAAAGAGATTGATGTCGGAAAGGGAATTTTTTTTGGACGTAGCGGCATAACGGAAGTTTACTCCCGAGAACATAATGCTGCCGTCGGTGACCTCGGTTACGGGATGGTCGGGGTCGGTTATGGTGCTGCGCTCCTTAAGTACCTCGGTTATACGGGTTGCCGACGCAAAGGAGATGGAGATGGTAACTATTATCATAGACACCATCATAAGGCTCATAAGTATTTGCGCGCCGTAAGTAAGGAGAGCGGACATCTGACCTATCTGAAGCTGGGTAGCTCCCGACTTGACGATGAGCATAGAGCCGAACAGACATATGATAACCATATTGAAATTGAAGCAGAATTGCATAAGAGGACTGTTGAGGGCGAGTATCTTCTCCGCTTTTGTGAAGCCTTGACAAACGTCGTCGGATGCCTTTGCGAATTTTTTGTTCTCAAAGTCATCTCTCACGTATGCCTTTACAACTCTCATTCCCGATACGTTTTCCTGAACAGAGCCGTTAAGCGTGTCGTACTTTTTGAAAACGGTTTTGAAGATGGGGTGGGCGTTCTTGATTATCAGGAACAGACCGACGGCGAGAAGGGGCATTA
>JAFTHJ010000112.1 GCA_017457465.1 Clostridia bacterium
GTTAGAGGTACTATACATATAGAGATAACCCGTAGCGCCGCTTCCGCCGACAAAGTCCTTATCGTGGAAGAAATCAAGGTCGTTTTTAAGGTCGGTGTAAGATGTAAAAGTATATGTCTGCGCAGGAGCATTTGTAAAGTCGGTGATTCTATAGTTAGTGTCACCCTCGTTCATAACATAAAGCTGTGTGATCTTCTTTGCGAAGCTTGCGCCGTCGTCAAAAATTATATTTCCTACATCATCCCAATCCTGCGATCCCTCGTATCTCCAGATGTTGTTGCCCATATCAGTCCACTTAGAAGCATTTGCAGAACCGCCTCCGTTTTCGGGAGACGCCATAATAACGGGCTTATCTCCCGTACCGTAAGCGGTAACCGTGAGATTCTCAATAGCAACAAGCTGTTCACCTCTCCATGTGTCACCGCGCTTGAAGCAAACGGTTGCGCTATACAAGGAGCTCAAGCTCTCCAGGGTGGAATTTACCTTTGCAATGGTCTTGAAAGGTGTGCTTGGCGACGTTCCGTTATTACTGTCGCTTCCCTCGCTGCTTGATACGTAATAAACCTTTTTGTTCCAAGTTGTCGAAAGGGTTATGCTCGTGGTATTTTTGATAGCGTTTATACGCTCGTCGGTGGTAGCCCGCAGGGCGGCAATATCTGCCGCCGTTGCGATTCTACCGTCAAGATTAATTATTGGAGCTGATTTTTTTTTTGCCGCCTCGTCAGCGTATGCTGCGAGAGCGTCTGCGAGGGTTGCAACATTTGCGTCATCATCCTCACTTGCGATTTTTGCCCAATCGAGAGCATTTACTGCGAAGGAAAGTGTTCCGTTAACAACGATTGCAAAATCGTCACACAATTTGTCCGCAGCAATACCGCTGATTGAAAGCATATAGAAGCCGTCACCGTTATCGGTAAGCTCTGCTACCTCACCGTCAACAGTTACGGTGGGTACAGAACCGTCTGCTGTCATAAAGTACAGTCTGAGAGTAGTATCAGACTCAAGAGCCAAGTTCATAGAGAGCGCTTTAAGTATAGACTTATCGCCGGAAATTACAATTGACGGCATGGAGCTGAAGTCGTAATCAGCAATGCTATCGGTCGTTACGAGAGCATCGGTCTTATAGCCAAGAAGCATCTGTGCTGCCGCGCCGTACTTAAGCATTGCATCCATCAGCGCCGTCCACTCCGCGTCACCCTTAAGCGCAGCTGCATATTCCGCAACGCTGGTGGTATAGGAGTGCTCCGAATAAAGCACGCCGTCAGCCATAATTGAGAAGTTAATGTTGTCGCCCATTTCCTTAGCCGCAACGGGAACTGTCATGATGTTCGCACCCTCAACGACTGCCTGCTCTGCAACTACACTGCCGTTCTTTGTAGCTACAACGGTAGCGTTCATAAGATTGGTAGCATCGAAAGCAAAGTTAAGACCTATGGTACCGTCAAGAGAGAGATTGCGCACGACATTTTCAACCTTGGATTCTATCGCTTTAACACTGTAGGAAGCCTTATCCGTATTTCCAACCTTACAATTGGTTACGATAATATTCTCAATTCTGAGCTGTATGTGATCGGTATCATTATCCTGCCATACATGGGTATAACCAACCGAACCGCCTGCTATTGCATTCAACTTGCTTGCGGTATAGGTAGTATTAGAAACATCTATAAAAGCACCTGCGCCGGGAGCGCCGTACTCAAGCACAACATCGCTGCCACTCTGAGATACCTTGTAATATACAGTCTTATCAGGGCCCCAGTTGCCGTTTTCACCGGCTATTGTATCATATACAGCGCTTCTTTCAAAGTCGTTATTAAACGCGCGAGTGTCACCGCCGTTTCCATAGTCACTTCCGCTAACCCCTATAAGTTTCGCTCCGGTTGCATTAGTAGCCCTGAAACGCATTCTATTATTGTTGTCGACAGTTCTCAACACCGCCACATTAGTGTCTGTATAAGTAGAATTCGTACTACTGGTTACACCGTAAGCAAAACCTGTAAAGTAGTTATTGGGTCGGGTCATGACATTGGTCACTTCTGCATAGATTTCAGAAGAACTCGTCAATTCAATATCAGGGAACCAAAGCATATCTCCGTTTCTGATACTAATTTCCCAAGAACCGTCTGCGTTTACTCTTACCCAGCTGTTAGCATCATTTTCCTTGTTGGTATCAAAACGGTAGGTGATACCCTTGTAGGTAGCCGTCTTATTCTTTTCAAGATATACGGTTCCTTCGGGTGCCTCCGGTTCAGCGGATTCCTCACTTACACCGATGCGGAAATCATCAACTTCTATTTCATTGATTCTGAAGGTCTTATAAGCCGTAGCATATGTAGAAGTAAAGCCAACCGAGCCGCCTTCAAAATAATATGTGCTATTCGATGTGGTATCATATGTATATGCATATCCAAAGCTTCCGAGCGTCGGATGCGCGAAATCTACTGTTACATTATCACCACTCTTGCTGATATCAAAAGCAATCGTTGCATCTTTGGTCCAAGCGTTGTTTGAATTTACAACCGCTTTCCATGCAGTATCCGTGCTCTTTATTGTTGATCCGGCATGATCGAAAAGCTTAATATCAGCTCCATTGTTACCCGCCAATGTGGAATACGTAGCTGTGTTAACTCTCAGACGACCTCCGTCTTTAACCGTTGCAAACATTCCTTCCGTCCAAGTCGAGCCTTGGTCTATAACACCGTAAGCAAAAGCGGCAAAGAAACCTTCACAGTTGTTGCTGAGATTGGTAACCTCGGCGTGAATTTCCGAATCGGACTTCAACGAAACATCGGGAAGCCAAAGCATATCACCGTTCTTCAGAGTTACTTCAATGCTTCCGTCTGCGTATATTTTAGCTACGGAATCACTATGTCCGTCAACTACATCAAAACGATATGTAACATCGTTATGTGTAAAGTCCGTATTAGGTGTTATTGTGGTATAGCTGTCTTCCGCACTTACCATGAACGGAACAAGCGCGCTCACAGTTCCTACGAGCATAAGCACCGTAAGAACGAGTGAAATAATTTTCTTAAAACTATTTTTCATAAGTCTTTCTCCTAAAATTTTATTTGAATTTTCATTTAGATTCACTTCTATTCAAAGCGGATCTTTTGCAAACCAATTCTCATTATCCTTTCTTCTTCCAAAGGTTCTCTCCGAAAGATAAGCAATGGACTCAAAATCAAATTTTGCGTCTATCTGCTGCTCGGGTGTCTCGGATTGCCATACCTGACCGAGCTTTCTGCCGTACTGCTCTACGAAGATATTACCCTCGAAGGTAGGCATACTGTCGCTTCCGTCGGTATTATACAGATTTGAGGTTATCTGCAAAAGTCTGTCTTTTCCGTCAACAAAAATATTGTCCTTGATAACATAGCCCGTAGCTCTGTTACCCGTTCTGCTGCAACGCCCCTTGATATGCGCGCCCCACGAACGGTCCGCAGGCGGTCTCTGCTCACAGAAGCCGCGCGACGCATACCACATATGGTTGCCTTCAATTCGGAAGTTCGTCATAACACTGGGATTTGACGGTTCACAGCCACTTACGAAATACTCGATTGAATATACGCAATTTTCAATTACATTGTTGAGATACAAGACATTGGTGTGATTGTATACCTTATCCCCTACTCCGCTATACTGATGGGTAATACCCGCATCGTATATCTGATAGATGTAGTTGTTCTGTACGGTATAATCCTCGCAGCCGCCGTATATTTCAACTGCGTTTCCAAGTCTTGTTTCGTACTGACGTCCCTGGATCTGTCCTTGAACCGAACCGCCTATCCAACCAAACTCGCAATTCTGCACGGTAAGATCGTTGACTGTTCCCGCGCCTACTCCGTGAACTCCCGTATACTTAAGGCACA
>JAFTHJ010000001.1 GCA_017457465.1 Clostridia bacterium
GCTCCGCCGTTATTTTTATATACGGGTAGGATTTTGCGTCCTTGAGTCGGATATTGTATTTGGGAGAATATTGTTTTATAAGTGTATTTTCAAGTGTCAGCGCCTCTATCTCGGTCGAGCAAACGATATAATCAAAATCCTCGGCGAATCTGACCATTCTCTCGGTCTTGAGATTTTTTCTGCTATTCTGGAAATACTGCGACACGCGGTTTTTAAGCTTTCTCGATTTGCCGACGTATATCACCTTGGAATTCCTATCCTTCATAATATATACGCCCGGACACAACGGCAAGGAATTTGCCTTATCGAGCAGCTCTTGTGTTCTTTTTTCGGTTTGCGGCATAACTCCCTCCCATAAAATCAAAAGAATTTCTACTTAAAAACCGCTTTCGTTACCTTATCACTGATAACAAAAGCGGCTTCTTTTTTATTTTATTTGTGTGTTTGTCTGCGCTAATGCGACGGCTACAGAACGGTTTACTCTGCAAATCCGGTCTGAATAAGCTCAACCAAGCCGTTAATTGCGCTCTCCTCATCCTGACCGTCAGCTATAAGGGTAATAGTCATACCCTTGGCAATTCCAAGCGAAAGAACACCGAGCAAACTCTTTGCGTTGACCTTACGGTCATCCTTTTCTACCCAAAGGGAACACTTATAAGCGTTTGCCTTCTGGATGAAGAAGGTTGCCGGTCTCGCGTGCAATCCTATATTATTCGTTATTGTTACTTCTCTACTTAACATAAAATCTTGCTCCTGTTCTTGCGGGATTCTCACCGCTTCTTACAAATATCATAAATATCAACGATTTTCTACACATAATAGTATATCAAAAAAAGTGTTTAAAATCAATAGTCAACCGTTAGTGATATTTGATAAACTTTTCATTAATGCTATGCAAAAAAATTCACATTTTTCACATAAACTCAACAAAAGCCTCGAGAATTTCGGCTTTTTTACAGGGATTAGATGTAAAATTTCCCCACTTAACCCTCGTATTTCTCAATAGCGGTTATCTTAAGTGTAACCGTTACCTTCTCGGTATATACCTCAACAGACTGTCCCGCGGCGATATATTCGTTTCCGTCAACCGAAAATCCACCCGCATAGCTGTAATTTCCCTTGCAAAGCATTCTTCCCTTCGCGTTTACTCTCGACTCCTCGGGATAAAAGACCTCAACAATATTTCCGTTAGAATCGGTAAAGTTCTCCGACGCGAGAGTTATATTGAGCGGCTCTTTATTGTTTTCCGATTCGCTCGTCAGCGTTCCAAGCAGCTCTCCGCTAGAGGCAAAATACACCTTGTCACCAACATTCATATAGTTAGGTGTGGTATATCTTATATTCTCAATTGAAAAGGAAACGACATAATCGTCAATATTTCTGTCTCCCGTGAGAAAATCTATTATGGTATATCTAAAGTATACTCCCACAATAGCCACAATGACAAGAATTATTATCATCGCGTCAATAGCATTGAAATGAGGGCGGTTCTTTCTTGCTGTTTTATCTTTTTTTACTCTGCTCATAACAACCTACCTCCTCAATCCTCTGTGGAAAGGGTTATGCAATAGCCCTCTCCGACATAATCGGGAAAGCGAAGCGAAAGCTTCTCTCCTACGGCTATTCTTCTATCGTTTATAGAATAGCCCTTTCCTTCAATATAAGAACCGTTTGCCGTTATTGTAACAATAACATTATATTTGTCCTTATGAACGGCAAGTGCGCCTTCGTTGAGTGTCTCATTATACTCAAGCGTGGAATACTGCGTTGTGTAATCAACGGTCTCAACGCTTCCGAGAGAATACTTTGACACCGAGTCTACCACCGTATCGTTTTCCTTTATCTTATCCAGAAACTCGTCATCAACGCCGGTAAACTCAACCGTATAATGTATGGTATACGATTTCTCCGCCTTAAGCTTATCTATAAAAGACATAGGCGAGACTATATTTATCGCCGTCAGGACTATTGCCACGGCAAACAGAATTAGCAGAAAATCTATAAAATTAAATCCTCTGCGCTTCTTTGCCGCGGATTTATCGGACTTAAGCTGACCTGAATTGTTTTTCATTTCCGATTCATACCTTTCGATTTAATCTTTTTTTAATCACCGTCAAGCGTCAGATATCTATTGACGCGCTCTCGGGACCGTAGTCGCTGTTCATACGCTTTCTCTCTGTCTCATTCGCCGCAAAGCGTATATACGCGCAACAGAGAGCCATCACTATCCAGAACATAAAGAATATTCTGAAATTATACCATATATAATCGAACATACCGACAACAAGTGCGCCTATAACCGCGCAAAACGCCGCGGATGCCATAAGCTTGAGTCCCTTATCCTGCGCGTCCTTGAAAAACTCAAAGCTCTTTTGCGCAAACAGGAAGAGCACCGCAAGGAATATCAGCAATCCGAAAACTCCAAGCCCGAACAGTATCTGCACGAACAGATTGTGGCTATGCTCCGCTGCCTCTATACCCGCGTAGGCATACTGGGGATAGACCTCGGCATATGCCGAAGAACCGTAACCCGCTCCGCCCCAGAAATAATCTTTCGCGGCTCTCAAGCTTCCTCGCCATGTGTACACACGGTAATAGCTTGAGGAATCGGCAAGATTTCCGATGCTCGTAAATCTTCTCACAACCGAATCCGGCAGAACAAATGGCAAAAACGGCAAAACAAATCCCGAAACAAGCAATACCTTAAATGTCTTACGATAATTTATAAGCCCCATAAGAATAACGCTTATTATCACAGCCAACCACGCCGCGCGCGACCATGTGAAAACAAGACACGCCAACACTATCGCGGCGGATATCCAACCGAGAAGTCTTCCCTTTCCCGTAGTCGCTCCCGATATCTTACCGAGTATAAGCGGGAACGCGAGAACAAGATAAACCGCAAGGACATTGGGATTATCAAACACCGATACAACTCTTCCGCCGATATCCGAGAAATAAGTCTTATCTATCCACGCGTCTACCGCGTATCCGAAGATATACTGAATAACGCCTATCGCCGCCACGATAACAGCCGAGCTTATCAATGCGTTAACACATCTGTTTATCCATCTCTCGGTTCTCATAAGGTTTACCACCAGGAAATATCCGAGGATAAGCACACAGGATATAAGCGCCGCGTTTCTCGACTCAACGCCTCCCGCGCTGATGATTCCTCCCATAAAGAGAACCACCGTAAATATTATGATTACCAAATCAAGTATCTCAACCTTGAAGATTCTCTTTCCCCGAACAATCTTTATCAGATATCCCACCGTGGATATGATAACGAATATCGCCAGAGCCAACGAGGGATTTTTAAAAAACGAGCAGAAAGGAATCAGGAATATCGTTGCCAGAATTCCTATCTCGGGAGAGACCACAACCATTGCGGCAACCACGAGAAAAGCAATGGCAAGTACGAAATATATCGGGTGTACGAAAAAGGTAAGAAGTCCGAGAATCATTCCGATAAGAATTGCGAAATTGGCTTTCTTCTTCGATTTTCTTACGGGAATCTCAAAATCCTCGTTTTTAAAGCCAAAGGCTTCAATAAATATCAGTCTCGATATCCTGCCATACCCCAATGCCCTCCCGAGACTCACCCTCGAAACGAGCAGTGGCAAGGACGCGAGAAGCGACGATATGCTCACTATAAGGAAGCTGACCTCCGGTACCTCAAGCGACGGAACAAGTCCGCAAACAAAATATATCAGTATCGAATAGAGTCCGAATGAAAGCAAAAAGTTTCCGTAGAGCTTAAGCGAGGTTGCAAGTAGCTCTCTGGATAGCTCTCCAAGCTTTCCAAGCAAAAAGCTGGTTTCAAACGCCCGTGAGATTTTCGCTCTCACTCGCCTTACTCCCGACTCCACCCTGAAGGTCTCCTTGAAGTGATTCTTCACGAATCCTCCCTCAAACGCCGCTTCCTCGGCACTGTAAGCGGTAAATATCCGTCCGAACAATCCCCTCATCAAGGTATTGTATACCGCGTTAGTGAATCTGTCTATTAAATTTACTATTATGCTCAAGGAAAAAGCTCTTGAGAGTCTGCCGACGCTCTTTTCCTTTTTACTCAAACAGAATCACTCCCTTCGGAATTTTTTAAGTAGCTCGGGGCGTCTTTCCTCGGTTTTGAGAAGAGCCTGCTCCTGCCTCCATTTATCAATATTCGCGTGATTACCCGATATCAGAACGTCGGGAACGCTCACGCCGTGAAACTCATAAGGTCTTGTGTACTGCGGATATTCAAGCAATCCGCTCGATATGCTCTCGTTCATATGACATTCGGCGTCCGACAGCACTCCGTCAACAAGTCTCGCAACACAGTCGGTGACGATACACGCGGGAAGCTCCCCGCCCGTCAGCACGAAATCTCCGATAGATATCTCCTCATCGACTATCTCGTCGATAATGCTCTGGTCAACTCCCTCGTAATGACCGCAAAGTATTATAAGCTGGTCGTATCCCGACAGCTCCTCCGCCTTTTTCTGGTCAAAAAGAGTTCCCGCGGGAGACATAAACACCACTCGTCTGCGAGGATATTTCTCACTGTCGGTGTTCTCAACTATCGAATTATAACAATTATATATAGGGGGCGCCGCCATAAGCATTCCTTTGCCTCCGCCGTACGGAGTGTCGTCCACTCTTCTGTGCTTGTCCTCGGAATAATCCCTTATGTTATGGCACCTGACCTCTATCACTCCGCTTTTTCTCGCTCTGCCTATTATACTCTCGCCAAGTATACCGTCCACAAACTCGGGAAAAAGCGTCATAATATCAAATCTCATAAAAAGTCCTCACTATACCCGTCTCAATCCTCAAGCATACCCGAGATGGGGCGCACGAAGATTCCCTTGCCTATCTCCACTCTGTCGATAAATTCGGGAACCACGGGTATCATTCTCTCGCCCGACGGTGTGTTTACAACATATATATCCGACGCGCCTCGATTTACAGTCTCAACAAGAGTACCGTAAACCCGACCGTTATCGGCATCAATCACATCAAGTCCGACAAGGTCGGTAATGAAATACTCCCCATCCTCAAGCTGAAAGTCCTCTCTCGCGGCATAAAGCACGGTATTCTTGAGTGCCATTGCCGCATCCATATCAGAAACGCCCTCAAGCTCCGCAATAACGAACTGCTTGAAAACAGAGGCTTTCTTCACCTTTATCTGGCGGTATCTCCCCTTCTCGAAGAGAAAAACTCTGCCGAGCGCGGCAAGGTCAGCGGGGGTATTGCACCAAGACTCAAGCTTGACGCCGCCCTGACAGCCATGGGTATTTATTATTTTTCCGCACTCGATATATATTTTTTCCATAAATTCCTCATTTTTACGGCTCAAAAACCGCATTTTTCTATAAATTCGCATACCAATACAGGGTAATTATACCACATATTCACAATATTTTCAACAGTTTTCGGATAATTTATTATATAAAGACATTATATTATAAAGAAAAAAGATTTAATTATTGAAAATATTGTCATATCGTGTTAGAATACTGTTGAGATTTTTTATACTCACAACAGTTTTGGGCATAATATATTACTGTAAGAAATATATTGCGAGGTAAGATATGAACGATATAACTTTCAGACGTGCGGAGCGCCGTGACTGTGCGCTTATACTGCGTTTTATACGTGAGCTGGCGGAATACGAAAAGCTTGAGAACGAAGTGGTTGCCACCGAGGAGCTTCTCGATGAGTGGCTTTTTGACAAGGAAAAGGCAGAGGTGATATTCTGTCTTTACGAGGGGCGTGAGGTAGGCTTTGCCCTGTTCTTCCACAATTTTTCGACATTTCTCGGCAGGAGCGGAATATATCTCGAGGACCTTTATGTCGCCCCCGAGTTTCGAGGCAAGGGTTGCGGAAAGGCGCTTTTGCGTGAACTTGTGAGAATAACTCGCGAACGCGGGTGCGGAAGGCTTGACTGGTGCTGCCTTGACTGGAACCGTTCAAGCATTGATTTCTACCTCTCACTCGGAGCAATTCCAATGGAAGGCTGGACGACCTACCGCCTTACGGGCGAGGCGCTTGAGAAGCTTTAAAAACACAAAAAGGTTGGAAAACTCCAACCTTTTTTATTATCATTTCGTCGCTTCAAGAAACATTTCCAGCCAACGGGCGCTTCCCTGTCTATCGGGCATATCACCGATATCTTTGAGCATTTGCGCCGCGCACTCGCGGAGTCCTTCCATATCGACGGGTACAGGTGTCTCTCCGCCTGTATATCTGATATAATTATTATAGCAGATATTCTCCACCGCCCTCTCCGAGAGGTGAAGTCCGCGTATAACCTTGTCGGGAAAAGCGGGCATCGGAAACTCCGAGCTGTCGTGCGTTATCGCACTATATACAAGCCTGTGAAGCTCGGCATTATTATCCTTGTGATTGCCCGAGTCTGTGCCGAAAAGTATCCTCTCCGAATATTTCTCAAAGAAATCGTGCCATCCATCGGTATCCTTGGAAAAGGCGATATACATTTCCCAACCGGGTGTGAGGTCAAGTTTGACATTCGGGTACTTTTGCAGTATCTCCTCTGCCCTCTCACGGTACTCCGACAGGAAGAACATATGCGCAAGGATAACATTGAGCTTCGGATTCTTGTCGAGTCTTGCGAGAGTTTCTCTGTAATGCTCCTCACAGGAGAGATATGTTCCGTCGGCATAAGTCCAGCCCTTTGCTACCTCTTCCGCGCTCTGCCCCTCTCCCGTACCCCAGAAATTCTCGGGATCTCCAGAATGTATGGTTACGGGAGTTCCCCGCTTCTCGAGAAACTCGAACATCTTGTCGTAGCTCGGGTGGTCAAGTCCCTTGCCGAGAGCCTTTCTCACATTTGGCTTCATATGTATAAATTTAATACCGTCACAACCAAGCGAGAGAAGCTTTTCAACCTGTATCTCATAGGGAATGTCGGCATAGACATCAAACTCGTGTACCGAACCAAACACCTTTATTCTCATTTTATCGTACTTTGATTTCCACCACAGAGCCGAAAGATTATAGACTATCTCGGCTTTCGGTGATGACACTATACACTGTATAGCAGTATCTGTAACGCCTATTGATACCATTGTGTCAAGTAGCTTTTGAACCCTTTCAGGGTCACTCATCGCCATGTGTATATGCGAATCGGCAAAACGTTTCATATTTTCCCTCTTTTATTAATTTTTTAATTAAGCTCATTATATATGTTACAAGTTTTTTTGTCAAGAGATTTAATAAAAATTAATAGAAAGCCAAGATATTACCTTCAGAGTTTCAGTCTTTTTGAAAAGCAAAAATTTTTTTAAATTTTTTTCAAAAAAGGTATTGCATTTTCAAAAAGAATGTGATATAATAATCAAGCTGTCAAGTGAGGCCCGTTGGTCAAGCGGTTAAGACGCTAGCCTCTCACGCTGGAAACATGGGTTCGATTCCCGTACGGGTCACCAAAAAGAAAACACACACCACACGGTGTGTGTTTTCTTTTTTGGTGACCAAGCGAACACACTCGCGCAAAACAGTAAAGCTTTGAATTTCAACTCACTTTGGCGCGAATTGGGTTCGAGAATCTGACGAAAGCCGTCGGGAGCTTGTTCACGGACGGCTCGGCAGATTCCGCCGCCGAAGCATAAGCGCAGGGCGGATTCCCGTACAATTTACTTCACACACCACACGGTGTGTGTTTTCTTTTTGGTGATTACTCGAAGCCACTCGCAATATCAGTATAAGTTCAGGGGAACCTTCATTAAAAGGTTCCCCAAAAAAATTAATATTTAACCTTATAATTCTCTCCCACGATTCCCGCGGGAACGCCCTTTTCTACGAGCTCGGCACAATCGGGGTGGCAAAGTATCCACTTATTCTTATCCGACTGATAGGGGTTATCGCACTTATTCTCAATCGCGGTGTTGGTGTTCTTGGGAAGCGCTACGAGCGCGTAAAATCCGCTATCCGCTGCCTGACAGGGGCAATAGTGGAGCGAGGTAGCATAAACCTCCGCAAGTTCTCCCTTCTTCATATAGAAGCCCTTGATATCCTTGACATCAAGCTTTCCATCCTTGATATCCCA
>JAFTHJ010000113.1 GCA_017457465.1 Clostridia bacterium
CATATAATCCAACAAATCTTCCTGCACCTCGTTACCGTCCCCGCCAAGCAGAATCACAAGAAGCAATACGACAACCGCCGCGATAGCCCATACCCACCATTTTTTGTAAAAAGGCTTTTTATCCACACTTTGAGGATTTTCCTGCATTGTTGTTTCTTCGTTCATTTCAACTCTCCTTTTGTAAGATAAAATAATATAAAAAAATGCGCAGTCGAAAAACACAATAAAAATACTATCCGTCGGTACGCAAGTGTCCGACGGATAGTCACACTAGATTAGAGAAAAAGCCTTGAGGATTAATATTCACAAAAAATCGAAAGCCAAACCCTTTTTGAAAGTTTTTGAAGAGAGCACGAGGGAAACTTTTTTCAAAAAGTTTCCCTCGCATACTCCGCGTTATTAAAATTTCTGACCCTCATTGTCCTCGGAATATCTGTGTATACCGCTGAAATCCGATATAAGGATACAACCGACAGGACAGTGCTTCGCGCACTCGCCGCAGTCAGTACACTTTTCGTAATCTATACGGGCAAGATTATCCTCAACCGATATCGCGCCCGAGGGGCAGTGCTTCACGCACATCTTGCAACCGATACAAGCGTTAGAGCATTTCTGACGCGCCACAACACCTTTTTCCTTATTATTACAGGTCACAAGCACACGCTCAACATCCGCCATAACCGTAATAAGCTTCTGCGGACAGGTCTTTGCGCAAAGACCGCAACCGATACATTTTCTCGTATCTATGTGGGCAATACCGTTTTCAATACATATTGCGTTGTTCGGGCAAACACTCACGCAGTCGCCGAGACCTATGCAACCGAAGCCGCACTTCCCCGCTCCGCCGTAAAACATCTTTGCTGCCTGACAGCTCTGTATTCCGACATAATCCATCTTGTGAGAGGTGTGGTTGCAGTCACCGTAGCAGTGAATAACGGCTACCTGTTCAACAACATCCTCAAACTCAACTCCGAGAATCTCGGATATCTGCCTAGAGGCGGCATCGCCTCCGGGGATACAAAGATTTGTCTTTATTCCCTCCTCCTCGGCAAGTGCCTTGGCATAACCGTCACAACCCGCGTATCCGCAGGCTCCGCAGTTAGCTCCCGGGAGACATTCTCTTATCTCGTTTACTCTTTCGTCCTCCTCGACTCCGAAGAATCTCGCGGCTACAACAAGAACCACCGCGCAAAGTATTCCGATAGAGCAAACGACTATTACCGCAAGTAAAACAGGATTCATCTTGCACCTCCTTACGCGAACAGTCCGTCAACGACTCCAGAGAAGCCGAAGAAGGAGAGCGCGACTATCGCCGCCGATATAAGCGTTATCGGCAGACCCTTGAAGGATTCGGGCGGGTTAGCCGTCTCAAGTCTTGAGCGGACTCCCGCAAAAAGCACCATCGCAAGTAGGAAGCCAAGTCCGCAGCCGAGAGAGTTCACCATAGATTCTATAAAATTATAGGAATCGTTGATATTGTTCAGCGTCACGCCGAGAACCGCGCAGTTGGTCGTGATAAGCGGAAGATAAATGCCGAGTGACGCGTGAAGCGAGGGCATATACTTCTTGAGTATTATCTCAACAAGCTGCACCAGTGCCGCGATAACAAGAATAAATACTATTGTCTTCATATATTCAAGTCCATTTCTGGCGAGAATATATGTATGTATAGGCCAAGTGACCGCGGTAGCGAGAAGCATAACGAATATAACCGCCGCTCCCATTCCCGCCGCTTGATTAAGCTTTTTGGAGACTCCAAGGAACGGACATATTCCGAGGAATTTCGAAAGAACGTAGTTGTTTACAAGAACCGAGGTCATCAGTATGATTATAAGCGATTTCATCATTTGTCCTCACCGTCCTTTCCGCATTTATCCGCAGAGCGCTTTCCGCACATATATGCAGAGGGACAGCTCTCGCATCCAAAATCCTTTTTCTTCACGCCCTTACCGTGAGTAAGCTTGTTAACAAGCGCTATCAGACAACCGAAGACGAAAAATCCTCCCGGTGCCAGTGTCATAATAGCTATCGGATTTTCCGAGAGCCACGGAATCGGTATTCCAAGCCAGGATCCGTTTCCGAATATCTCTCTTATAGTCGACATCGCAAAGAGCGCGAGTGTAAAGCCCACACCCATTCCAAGCGCGTCTATAGCCGAATCAAGCACGTTGTTCTTACTTGCGTACATTTCGGCACGTCCGAGAATTATACAGTTTACAACTATGAGCGACAGAAAGATTCCAAGCGACTCATAGAGGTCGGGCGTAAAGGCGTGCATTATCATTTCTATCATAGTGACAAATCCCGCTATAAGCACTATATAGCAAGGTATTCTGACCTTGTCGGGTATAACCTTTCTCAAGGCGGATATCGCCATATTCGAGCAAAGAAGTACCACCGTTGCCGCAACGCCCATTCCGAGCGCGTTTATCACCGATGAGGTTACCGCAAGTGTGGGACATGTTCCGAGAACGAGAACAAGCGTGGGATTTTCCTTGATTATTCCTTTAAGAAAATTCTGAAGCTTTGTCATTACGCCGCCTCCTTTGCTATTTCGTATGCCTGAAAGGCATCTTTAACGGCATCTATGAAAGCGCTCGACGAAATGGTAGCTCCCGAAATAGCGTCAACGCCCTCAAGCTTCTCGTCAGCCCCCTCAAAGAGGTTTAGAAAATCCTCTCCGCTGACCTTGGTTCCTATTCCCGAGGTCTCTCCGCTACAGGACACCACGTGACACTTTGTGAGCTTACCGTCATTATCTATACCCACGGCTATAACCATAGGATTAGAGCTGTCATATCCCTTGGCGTTAAGCATTACGGCATATCCCTTGCCCGACACCTCGGAATAAACGGCGACAACACTCTCGGGGAGCCCGTCTGTTTCGACCTGTTCAAAATCCTCCGCCCCGTCAATTACAAGAAAGAGCGCTTCCTTTTCCGCTTTGGCATTAGCTTCATCTATCACAGGTGCGGTAACTCCGTTTATCACCGCCATAAGCGCGGCAATAACCAGACAGATAACGGCGAGAACGATTACGCTTTTAAGTGAATCCTTTTTCATACCGTCTTACCCTCCTTCGCTTTTTTGGGTGCCTTGATAGCTCCAAAGGGTTTGGGCTTTGTCCATTTATTTATGTAGGGTGTGAGAATATTCATAAGAAGTATCGCAAAGGAAACACCCTCGGGATAGCTTCCGAAAACTCTTATAAGCACGGTAATAAGTCCGCATCCAACACCGAAAATAACCTTACCCCAAGGTGTCTGGGGAGTTGTGGAATAGTCTGTCGCCATAAATATTGCTCCGAGAACAAGTCCACCCGAAAGCAGGTGATACAAGGGATTTTCTCCGAGAGCAAGAGCAAAAAGCGCAACAGTTCCGAGGTAAACAATGGGAGTGTGCCAAGTGATAACGCCTCTCGCCACAAGATAAACACCTCCGATAAGAAGCGCAAGTGCACAGGTCTCGCCAAGGCTTCCGCCGTGACGTCCGAGGAACATATCGAGAAGCGAGGGCATTTCTCCGCCCGAGCTCATAATCGAAAGCGGAGTAGCTCCGCTGACCGCGTCATTCACCGATTCAAACTTCGACATAGTACCCGAGAACGAAAGGAGCATAACTATTCTCGCCGTGATAGCGGGATTGGCAAAATTCTTTCCGATTCCGCCGAAAAGCTGCTTGACAACTACTATAGCCACAACGCTTCCAAACGCCGCCTGCCACAGGGGGGTAGTTGAGGGAAGATTGAACGCAAGGAGCATTCCCGTAACGACTGCGGAAAAGTCACCAACAGTCACATCTCTTTTGCAAAGCTTCTCAAACGCCCACTCGGCAAGTACACAAACCGCCACGCAAAGCGCGGTGAGTGCAAGTGCCCTGAAGCCGAATATGACCACAGAAGCAACAAGCGCGGGACAAAGCGCTATAATAACATCAAGCATTATTTTCCGCGATGAGCTTGAGGCATGAACGTGAGGAGACGGGGATACGAGCAAAGTATTATCCATTACTTATTCCCCTCCTTCTTCGACATCTGATAATTTTTAAGCATAACCTTCGCCAACTTATTCTTCTGAACTATATTTCTCTTTGCGGGGCAGATATAGCTGCAACAGCCGCATTCCATACATATATTCACCTTGAGCTTTTCAAGACGCTCGGCATCACCCGCATCATACGCCGCCGCTATATCACAGGGCGAGAGCGAGAACGGACAGTGCGAGGCGCATCTTCCGCACTTGATACAGTCAGTAGACTTTGGCGGAGTCGCTTCCTTTGCTCCAAACGCGAGAACCGCGTTTGTCTGCTTGGTAATAGGCGAGTCGAGGTCGACCGCTGCCCAACCCATCATAGGACCTCCGAAAATCACCTTTCTCGGCGCTTCCTTAAATCCTCCGCAGAATTCAAATATGTCGCGGAGCGATGTTCCTATAGGCGCTATGACGTTCTTCGGCTGCTTTACCACAGTTCCGTCAACAGTAACGCATTTCTCAACGAGCGGCATACCCGTCTTTATGTATTTGGCGATAGCCGCCACCGTTGTACAGTTGATGACTATAACGCCCTGATTCAAGGGAAGCTCACCCTCACGTATCACACGTCCGAGCGTATGATAAACAAGTACCTTTTCACCGCCCTGCGGATATACGGACGGCAGAGCCTTGACCTCGGCTCCGTCAATTCCCGCAAGTGCTTCTTTCATCTTCGCTATACATTCGGGCTTGTTCTTCTCGATTCCGAGAACAGCCCTATCTACCTCAAGATATTTCATAAGCATACGTATGCCCTCTGCCACGTATTCGGCATCATCGAGCATAGTACGCGTGTCGGAGGTTATATACGGCTCACATTCAGCACCGTTTATTACGATAGCGTCTATCTTACTTACGTCGGCGTCAAGCTTGACAGTAGTGGGAAATCCCGCGCCTCCAAGTCCGACAATACCGCTACCCTTCATAGCCGCGAGAAATTCCTCTCGGTTGCCGACTTCAGGCGGAGCTATTGTCTCGAGAAGCTCCTGTTTTCCGTCGGTCTCGATAATAACCGTTCTTATATGAGCGCCGCTAGCCGCAACTATTTCGTCTATCTTTTTGACGGTTCCCGAAACACCCGAATATACGGGTGAGGAAACAAATCCCGCCGATTCTCCTATAAGCTGTCCGACCTTAACGGCGTCTCCAGCCTTGACAACAAGATTTGCGGGAGCACCAATATGCATTGACATCGGTATGACAACAGTTTTGGGAACTGTTATTCTCTCGGGCGCCATCCGTGCCGTATTTTTATGGTGCTTGAGATGTACTCCGTGTAATCTGAAAATTGACATTTTTCCTCCTTAAAAAACGGTAAAAATGGTATTTCCTGAAAATATAATTATATCAAACATTCATATTTCTATAAAAAATTATAACATTTTTACGCTTCTCTGTCAATACAATTTTCATCTCTGAAGCCTTATTTTATAAAGATTTGCAAGATTTTTCATACATAGATATTTCCTTGACAAAGAATCAACTTGGTTCACAAAAAAGAAATAGTTTATTAATAATTTTAGTGTTATCTTCGAAGCAAAAAAACTTTTATATTTCTTTTCTTTTTCATAATGACAAAATGAAAAATCTATGGTAAAATATATGCAAGTCTATTTATTCGCACTCACCCGAAAGGATATATATATGAAGTCTTACACAACAAAAAAATTCCGTGCAAAAACACCTACTGTGGTTGCGCTCGGTTGCTTCGACGGTGTTCACAGAGGGCACACCGCAGTCATAAACGAGGCAGTCAGAATTGCGCGTGAGCGCTCACTCCCCTGTGCCATCTTCACGTTCCGTGAGCCGCCGAAGAATTATTTTGTGCCAAACGCCGCTCCGCTGATAACCGATTACCGCGAAAAGAGGCGCCTTATGCGCACTCTGGGCGTTGATATTTTTGTCTGCATTCCCTTTGACGGCGAAATCGGCTCACTTTCCCCCGAGGAGTTCTTTGAGGATATATTGCTTGAGCGCTTATGCGCAACCCATCTGGTTTGCGGGTTTAATTACTCGTTCGGCAAAAGCGGTCGAGGCGACACGGTGCTTATGCGCCGTTTGTGCAACGAAAAACGAATAGGACTTACTTGCGTTGAATCTGTCACCGACGGAGAAATTACCGTCTCCTCCTCGGCGATAAGACAAGCGGTGGAAAACGGAGATATGGAACTTGCCGAGCGCTATCTCGGCAGACCTTTCTCAATCTGCGCCCCCATAGTCGGCGGACAGAAACTTGCGAGAAAGCTGGGATTTCCTACTCTCAACCAAATACTTGACAAAAATACACTCATTCCACGACACGGTGTATACGTAACAAAAATCACGGTTGGTAAAAAAGTTATGTTCGGAATAACAAACGTCGGCGTAAGACCGACCGTCTCCGACCACACCCTCTGTGCCGAAAGCCACATCTTTGATTTCGAGGGCGACCTCTACGGCAAGACGGTGCGCGTTGAGTTCTTGAAGTATCTGCGTCCCGAGACCGAATTCCCATCTATAGAAGCCTTGACAGAGCAGGTGAAGCTCGATATTGCCGACGCGAAGAATTTTATTTCTGAAACAAAATAAAAATATAAAGAGGATTTTCGCATATGCGAAAATCCTCTGTTTGTTTTATATCTGATTTATAACGTCAGACATATTGTATAACGCGGGAGCCTTGCCCACAATAAACTCCGCCGCTTTCAGGGCGCCGTTTGCGAATATCTCTCGAGAGGTAGCGCTGTGAGAAAGTGTCACTATCTCATTATTACCAGCGAAAATGACCTCATGCTCA
>JAFTHJ010000114.1 GCA_017457465.1 Clostridia bacterium
TATTATAATAATCCCAGCTTCGGATACGGAGGCTATTGTCTCCCGAAGGACACAAAACAATGCCTGATGAATTACGAGGGAATACCGCAGAATTTAATAAAGGCGGTCGTTGATAGTAATGATACCAGAAAAAATCATATCGCGGATAGAATTTTAAACAAGCTTGAAAGTGTTGAGCCGTCGAATACTGACGGCGTACGAACGGTAGGCGTATTTCGACTGACCATGAAAACCGATAGCGATAATTTCCGTGACAGCGCTATACAAGGTGTTATAAACAGACTCGTAAGTAAAGGTATTCGCGTGGTTTTGTATGAACCGATGCTTACCGACCGCGACAGCTTTAACGGGCTTGAGGTGATAAACGACTGGGACGAATTTGTTCGGGTCAGCGAGATTGTGATTTCAAATCGATATGAAAATTGTTTGGAATCAGTAAAAGACAAGCTATATACAAGAGATATTTTTAAAAGAGATTGAGTTTCTAAAAAAGAAAAGGAGAGACATATGAAAATAGACTTTTCGATAGTTATTCCTACATGGAATAGAAAAGACTGTGTGCGTGAGATGCTTCGCACCCTTTATGAGGACAGGCAGACATATGAGTTCGGCGAGAGCGAGGTGCTGGTCGTAGACAGTAGTAAGGACGAAGAACAGTCCGCCATAAGGGAGGCGTGTGAGAAATATGACGCGCGATACATTGATGGCGTAGACTCGGTAAGAAAAAAGAGAAACAAGGGAATTACCGAAGCAAAATACGATTATATATTCTTTATAGATTCGGATGTAATCATAGATAAGGGTATGTTGAATGAACACGCAAAGGTGTATTTGAATTCTCAAAAAGAGAATCTCGGCGGAGTTTTCGGAGTTACTGAATTTTACGGTACCAAAAGCTTCAGATGGAATATTATTGAGTACAGTAATTATACGTTTGCTTTCGAACAAGCTAAAAAATATCCGTACGCAAGTTGGACTATCGGAAATAACGTGTCATTTGTTAAACAAGTCTTGCTTGATATAGGAATGTTTGAGGAGAATTTACCGTTCAAGCTTGGCGGAGACGATATGGACTTGAGCTATAGGGTTGTAAAAAGCGGACACCCCATAAAATGCACACCTTATGCGATTACTCATCACTCAAGAGAAACATGGGATTCAAATAAGGCGCTTAACGACAGAACGAGGCGTTGGGGAACAATGGAATATTACAACGCCAAAAGACACGCCGAGAGCGTTCACAAAACCTTGCCGGGACTATGTTTTGTGGCGTTCATAACAACCTTGTTTATGATTGCGGCGATGATTTTGACAAGAAGCTTTGTTCCTGCCGTTTGCCAAGGTATTTTCTTGGCGGGGCTGTGGATGATATCTTATATTTGCGATTCCAGAAAAAGCGGGAAATATAATCTCTTGTATTATTCTTTGGCGAAATTAATTTCTTTTAAATATGCCTTCTATAAGTTCAGGGAATGCGTTAAACAAAAAGATTTCAGCGTCTTGAATAAGCAAATGATATTCAACGACGGACACGCTAAAGCGGATTGCAGGGAACGCAGTCAAAAGCTTTCGTGGGCTATGATACTTTTCACTTTGATAGTTTTTGGCGCAACGCTTCTCGGAAAGTTACTGACATTTTGAGTGTGACAGTTCAATAGAACTATTAATTCTAAAATCAAGTTTTCTAATGTGATATAAAACAACGTCGGATTGGAGTTTTTATGAAATATAGCGTTATTATACCCAGTAAAAATCGCGCAGACCTTATGAATATCTTGCTTGAGAGTTTGTCTGCGGCGAGAGAAAAAATCAACGAGGACACAGAAGTAATTATAGTTGATGACAGTGATGAAAAAAACAAAGAGCAAATCCTTCAGAGTGCCGAAACATATGGCGCGAAATATATTTATAAGGCTTGTTCGGTCTCCCAAAAACGAAATTTCGGAGCTTCTGTCGCAACCAACGAGGTGCTTTTGTTTTTGGATTCGGATGTTCGTGTTTCTCCTGATTTGTTTGTAGCTTACAATGAAATTTTCGAGGCAAAAAAAGCCAAGGCTGTTGTCGGCGCACTCAAATTTGAGGGGGACAAATATTGGTATTGGGATGTTGTCAATGCATCTCCCTTTGTAAAATGCTTTTATATGCCCAATGCTATGAAAGAGCTGCCTTGGGGATGTTCTTGTAATATAGCAATAAACAAAGAGCTTTTTGACAAAATCGGCGGCTTCTCTGAAGATTTCAAATATCCCGCGGGTGAGGACGTGGATTTGGGCTTACGTATATCGACAGGTCTTCATATAAAGATTTATTCGGCTCCCAAGGCCTTGGTTTACCATAGCAATGAAACATGGCGCCACTGGAAAGAAATGCACAGACGTGTCAAAATGTACGGAAAGGCAGATGTTCTTCTTGTGGAGAAACACCCCGAATGCCTTACGTCTACAGGTATTTTCAGACGCAATATAATGTATTTCAGCATTCTTTTAATATCAATTATTTTCGCTCTTTGTACCTTTAATTGGTGGTTGCTTCTGATACCTGCAGGTTACTACCTGTTAGAAAACATAGGTGTTGCTTTGATAGGAAAATTTGAATACAGAAGGTTTGGTAAAATTTCTCTTTTGAAGCAATTGGCTGTTCAAAATCTTATCCACACCAATGAACGGGCATACTTGCTGACATGTTTGCGTCGCGGCAAAATCGGATATATGGGAAAACAGCTTATCTATTCTTACGGACAGGCTTGTTCTTTCCTGAAGTTTTCTTCCAACACTATTGTATTTCAATGGATATTGTATCTTGTGTCGCTTCTGACCATCTTAATTATAGTAAAATAACGGAGAATTATTAATGAAACGTATTTTGGTAACAGGCGGTTGCGGTTTTATAGGAACAAACCTTGTAAAGCGTCTTTTGAGCCGAGGAGATTATGTTATAGCTCTTGATAACCTCTATTGTTCGGATATATCCAACTCTGAAATATTTCAAGATAACCCCAATTACCTTTTTTTGAATCGAGACGTGAGAGATAGCTTTGATGACATTCGGGTTGACCAAATTTATCATCTCGCGGCACCTGCTTCTCCCAAGATTTATATGAAGGATTCTATCTATACCCTTGACACCATAGTAAAAGGGACACTCAACGCACTTGAATGCGCGAAGAAAAACGGTGCCAGAATAATTATATCCTCCACCAGTGAGATTTACGGAGAAAGCCAGATTAATCCTCAAAACGAGGATTATAACGGAAATGTGCAACCGATGTGTCTGCGTTCCAGTTACGATGAAAGTAAACGCTGTGCCGAAACCTATGCATATTGCTACTATAAACAGTACGGAACAGATGTTGGAGTGGCAAGACTTTTCAACACATACGGACCTTATATGAGTTTGCAGGACGGGCGGGTTGTTACTTCCTTTATAGAGTCATACATTAACAAAGAGCCGCTTTATATAAACGGAGACGGAAATCAGACGAGGTCGTTTTGTTACATAGACGATCTCATCGATGGCTTGATTGCGTATATGGATTCGAATATTTCGGGCGAAGCCGTCAATTTGGGCAACGATTCGGAAATAACAATAAACACTCTGGCTGACGTATTTATGGATATTGTTGGAGAAAAGCTTCGAATCGAATATAAAGCCGCTGTTGAGAACGAGCCATATATAAGACGTCCCGATTTATCCAAAGCTCAAAGATTACTTAATTATTCTTATAAAGCAGCATTGCGCGATGGATTAAAAAACACACTTGACTATTTTGAAAAAAATTATAAGAAAGACGAGGAATGACCTTATGCAGAAAAGACAGTTGGATATTTTTTCAAAAATACTCCGTGACGGCGGATATGATTGCGAAATGTATGCCTCTACATTTGATTTTATCAAAGATAAAGGTAATGTGACAGAAGAGGAGTTTTTGCGTATTCCTTTTTCCTATAAAAGCGATATAAGAGCAAATAATCTTGAGAAACGCTCAAATCACTTATCTAACACATTTGGAATCTTCGGAAGCAGCGGTACGACGGGGAATAAAACATACTATAAGTTCAGTATGAACGACAGAGCGGTTTTTGACAGAATCGCCACAAAGATTATGCACCGTGTTGGGGCAAACGACAAAGACCTCGGAATTATTTGCGCACCTGTTCTCGATGGAGTTATGGCTCATACTATGATGTGGGAATATACGGCAATAGGCGGCGGATATGTAAACTGTCCGATTCCGTCCCCCGAAAACTTTATGTCAGTTCTTAACAACGCGCATCCGACTATAGTATCGGGACTGCCGTCGGCACTCGATTTTAGTCTCGCCCCAGATTTTACTGTTCCCGAGGATAGTAGTGTCAGGCTCTTTTTGTCGGGCGGTAGTTTCTTTTCTAACGCGAAAAGAAAGGTGATTGAGGATAAATGGGGACTTTCTTGGTTTGACTTTTTAGGAGTCAGCGAAATTTTTGGTCCCATTATGGGCGAGTGCCATATGAAAAACGGTCTGCATTATGACCCCGAGCTTCTTTTGGTTGAAATAATAGACCCCGATACAATGCGCCCGATAGAAGAAGGCGGAAAAATCGGTATGCTTGTAATTACTCCGCTTTGGAATAAGGGTTCGCCTCTTGTCAGATATTGGACAGATGACTGGGCTTATATAATGGACGAGCCTTGCGAATGCGGCGAGGCAGGAAATCGAATCTTTGTTTGCGGTAGAAAAAATGATTATTTGAGTATTAACGGTAATTATGTTTTCCCGAGAGATTTGGAGCAAATAGTCTTCTCGGAAGCAAACAGTCCCGAGGTATATGTTGATTTAACGGAAGACAATAAAGTCGTTGTGTATACCAGAGGAATTTCAGAGCAGGGCAAAAAAGACTTTATCAAATTGTTTAATACAGAGCTTGAGTTTTCTACGTTAGAGGTATTTGAAAATATGAAGGCTCATAAGCCGTCATTGTTTAGCAAGAAAATTAAAGAATACTTTAATTAAAAATTTGATTCTTTACTCAAGTTGATGAACGCAGAGAGGAACGATAGGGATGAACTACCTTTTTAAGATAGACGAAAAAATCGATGATGATGTAATCGGCATATATTCTTCTCTTATGCCAGGCGAGAGAAGAGACTTTTTTGTGTCTTGCAAGGATAGTCTCCGCAGAAAACAAACCGTAATGGCGTATCTTCTGCTCTGTTATGCTCTTTATGACTCTTGTCAGCTTGATGATGTTCGTTTAAAATTTGTATATTCAAACACAGGCAAACCGTATTTGATGAATCATTCTGATATATATTTCAGTATATCTCATTCGGAAAAGTACGTGCTTTGCTCTGTTTCGAGAGAAGAAATCGGCGCGGATATTCAGGTTAAATCGGATGAGGATATTTCAGCTTTTGCTAAAAACGAAAGTCTTTTTAAGCTTGGTTTGGCTAAAGACAAAGCGGCAATGACTGCGTATTTCGAGACACAGGAATACGCCGTTGCGGTTAGTCAGTTTGTAAATCCGAGCAATGAAATCTATGAGGTTTCTTTCGAAAAGCTATTCTCTTACATAGATAAGCATACTACAATATCGGCATATCTTGAATTGAACAGAAACAAAGGCACATCACCCTGCCGTGAACTGCCATTACAGCTTTTTAAGCGTAAGGTTAAAGAGCATCCAAACAGGATGGCGGTTGTTTTCAAAAATGAAAGAATAACATACAAGCAACTGGATGAATACTCGGATGTTATCGCATACCGTTTAAAAGAGGTCGGAGTCAAAGCGGGAGAGCCTGTGCTTTTATCTGTGAGCGCGGGAATTGATTTTTCCGTTTCACAGTGGGGAATTCTGAAGACAGGCGCGTATTATATTCCTATAAGCAACAGGTGGCCGGAGGACAGAGTGAATTATATCGTTCGCGATAGCGGAGCTGATGTAATTTTAATCGATAAAAAATCGCCCTTTTTCGCTTGTGACGCGAAGATTAAAATTAATTGCAGCGATTATAAAACCGTAGTTCCTGCCTTTCCGACGGTGTGCGAGGAAGAGGAACAGGGATTTTATATGATATATACCTCGGGCTCCACGGGTACTCCAAAGGGGGTTATGGTAAGCAAAAAAAATCTTTCCACCTTTTCTCAAAATGTTGTTGGCAGCTATTTTTATGAAATAGTGGGAACGAATGAAGTTAACGTCGCCTGTATTTGTCCCGTTTCCTTTGATATGAGCGTCGGTGAAAACACCACAACTCTGCTTTGAGACATCGCAAATCCTCACTTCCCTTTTGATATTAAATTCATTATAGCACAATTTCTCGTCCCCGTCAAGAATAAAAATTTCGGGGGGATTTTCGGGCATAGTCCGAATATTACAGAGACACACA
>JAFTHJ010000115.1 GCA_017457465.1 Clostridia bacterium
CGACAGAATGTGCTCTGTCCAGATATCCTTTCCTCTGTATACGGGCATATAGTTTACATCGGGTGCCAACTCCTCAACCTCCGCGAGATATTTCTCCTCGGGGTCGCTCTTGAGAAGTATCTGTTCCTCTATCTTATGGCGGCGTACCACCTTCATTATATCGGGCAGACATTCCCAGCACTTATCAAGGTTGATGTAGCATCTTCCCTTCATATATTCAAGCGCTTCGTCGAGCGTGTAAAAGCCATATTGAGTACGGGCTTTGCAAATGTTATAGTACCTATGATTCATAAGCTCCTCATAGGTGAGTTTGCCTACTTCGCCCGGCTTCATATTCGTGCTTTCACGCTCTGTCCACGGGTGGAACATCACAAGCGTTCCGTCCGCGAGCTTCTGAACATCACATTCGATGATATCCGCTCCGCTCCTCATTCCCGCTTCAAACGCCCCGAGGGTATTCGGGGGGAGGTTTCCCCCCGATATACCTCTGTGCGAGGCTATGAGAATTCGGCTCTCGGACGCGGCTTTGATTTTTTCAAAGTCGTTCATTGGTCTATCCTCCGATAGCTTGGATTACTTCGTCATTGCCTTTCTGACATCGTCAAACTTCATAAGTTCTTCTCTGAGGTCGCCGATATTTTTCAGCGTTACGGTGTTATATCCGCACTCTGCCGCCGACTTGGTGTTGACAGGTGTATCGTCAACGAACACGCACTCCTCTGCTTTCTTTCCAAACTTTTCAAGGAAATACTCGAATATAGCGTGGTCGGGCTTGAGAAGTCCTACCTTATAGGAAGCTACGCCGTCTGTCATAAGCTTGAAAAACTCGTGCTTTGCGTTCATATACTCAAACGCCGAAGGGTTTGTGTTGGAGAGGAAGTAAAGCTCAAATCCTGCTTCCTTCAGTTCCTTCAGAAGCTGTGTGTTCTCCTGCGATGCTACAAGTATGTCATCGCAGCCTGCCATTGCTTTATTGATAGTATCGGTAAGCTCGGGATAGTTCTTCAGCAGAAGCTCATGTGTCTCGGCGCGGGTGTATTTTCCAATATCACCGCCCTTGAACTCGGGGCCCTCAAAGAGTATCGTTGAAAGTCTCTTTGCTTCATCCTCGTCAGAGGTGAAGTTCTTGCAGAATTCAACAGGTGCCCATGTAACAAGGACTCCGCCGATATCAAAAACAAGTGTCTTTATCATTTCTATACTTCCTTAAATTAGTTTTTTGCTGCCTTTACGAGCTTGTCGGTCAGACCGTACATACCGAAGCAGTATACATATCTGTCGATAGAATCCTTGAGCTTCTTGATTACATACGCTTCAGCGTTAACGCCTACCTCCGCAAGGTTTGCGCTCATCTTTGCGATTGCCGCGCTTACCTCGGGAATCTCGTATGTATAGTGTCCGCAGATGTCAGCGATAAGAGCAGACTTTTCAGCGTCAGCAAGGATTGCGTCAACGGAAGCGGTTGCGTCGTCACCGACCATCCACTTTCTCCATCTCTCGCAAAGAACTGCGTGTTTTGTCATAATAGCGGCGAGGTTCGAGCGCTTATCAGCTGCTACGTTTCTGTCCTCAACCTCTGCAAGTGCGAGGTATGCTCTGGTCTCAACTACGCCATACTCGGGAGCAACGTTCATTGCTGTTACGTCAACAACGGGATGCTCGAGAAGGATGGAATCCTTAAGGTAGTCGCCGTTGTGCTCCTTGAGTCCAACGCCGTGCTTACCTGCGCTTGTGGAAAGAACACGTGCGTTCTCTGTGTTATAGCTTCCGACATTCTCGGTAAGTCTTGTGAGTGTTCCTGTCTGTCCAACAACGAACTCGGGAGCCTCAAGTCCTCTCTGGGCGAGTCTTGCGCAAAGCTTCTCAACGAAGTCTCCGAATGCGTCAACAGATGTCAATCCGCCGTTGGTCTCCTCCGTTCCTGCCTCGTAACCGATTCTGGGAAGTCCCTTCTCTTTTCTGTATGCCTCGAGGCGGTCGATTATCTCAACGGTACGCTCAAGAACGAGGTCGAGCGGAACGATTCCCGAAATGTGGGGATCCTTTGTGGGGTCGATGTGGAGAAGGTCAAAACCTGCTTCCATATCGTGAATGTAGGACTCAATACCGATTTCCATAGCCTCGTCAACGGGAAGCTTTGCAGCTCTCTCCTCGTCTCTCTGCCAAGGTCCGCCGTGGTCACGGCAGAGGTAAAGCAGACCGTCAAATCCAACCTCTTCGATAACTGCGTTTACGTCAGCAACGAATCTGTCCTGGTCCCAGCCACATACGTAGCCGTGGCCGTACTTGTCGGAGTCAACCTGATTACGGCTCGCGATGAGCATTACAGGGAAATTCTTCTCCTTTGCGAGTTCAACAACTGCCTTGATGAGTCTCTTGGACATAGGGCCTATGCCAAGCATTGTGAACTTTTCGCCCTGCTCCTTGAGAGCTTGAGCTGCCTTCATCATTTCTGTGATAGTAATTGCGTTTTTCATTTCTTTTGTCCTCTGGTTTTTATTTTAATTTTTTTGTTTCAATAATTATCTCTGGAGATAGTCAGCATAAGGAACCATATCGATTCTCTTGAGTCCGAGCCATGCGCAGAACTCCTCAACTTCCTCGTAGTAATGTCCGAGAACTACGGGGAAATGGTGCTGGAAGCCTGTCGAAAGAACGGTGTTAACAAGGTCGAGAGCCTTAACCTCATTGCCCTTTGTGGTGAGGTCTGTGAGCCATCCGCGGCTACCGTGGCAGCTGGGCTTGGTAGCTCCCATAAAGTGTCCGCTGAATTCCATATACTTGTCAACCTCGCCCGAAAGACGGAATATGGTTGCGTCGTTGGGATCGAATACCATATCTCTTGCGGGAGCGGATGCGGAGGTTACGCCGCTATTCGGTACGTGAGCCGTTCCGCTGAAGTTACAGCCGAGGTGATATCCGTTGCACTGACAGAAGTGAGATGCAGCGGGACCGCAGTGCCAGAGAAGCACGGAGTTGTCTTTCTGGTCGAACGCGGACATATCCATAAGCATTGTAGGCTCGCCGCCCGCTATGTACTTGAGGATAAGCATACTGATCGCGCTGAGCACGTCACCCTCACAAGCCGCAACTGTTCCCTCGTCGTTGAGCTGTCCGAGAGTTGCGCATACGGTGAACTTATCAAGCTCGTCTGCGAACTTGGGCCAACAGCTTACCGCTACCGCGTCGTAATCATTCTCCTCAACAAAGTCCTTA
>JAFTHJ010000116.1 GCA_017457465.1 Clostridia bacterium
ATTCAGCTACGTATACCTTGACTGGACCACGTCTGACGAGAACTGTAAGGCTATCCAGCACATAGTAGTTCTTCTCGGATTTGACTCCAAGACCGGCGAGTATGCAGAAAAATACGAAAACACATATGAGCTTGGCGACTACGATCATAATCTGTTCTATCAGGAGATTCCTACGTACGACGATGAGGGCAATCATACCGGATTTATAACCACCGAAACCTGTCAGCGTTGCGGAGCTGTAACTTACAAAAGAATAACGGTTCTGTATACCGACGAGAACGGTGATGAGGTATCCGAGCACGATTCCTACTATTATGATGTGGATGCCGGAGAATCAAAAGTCCGAAACCACGAACGCGAAACTTATATTAGGAGAACGGTTCTTCTTAAGAACGGTGAAACGAGAAGCGTGGAAATATTGTCCAGAACAGAGCGTTACGGTGACGATGAAGTGATCGATTACTGGACCGAATATGTTTATTCCTACGATGACGAGTTCTGTTGTACGGGAACAAGAACGTACAGACGTTACGACCAGAACAAAGGCGATATTTACGAAGATACTTATACCATTGATAATCATGGAATGAGCAATACGGAAACTATAGTTGAGAGCACCTGTACCCAGAACGGTATAGTTGTTTACAGATGCGTTTACTGTGAATACTCCCGTGAATCCGAAACCTATTCTATGGGTCACTCCTACAGAAATGTTTCCGCAGACTTGTGGGAATGCACAAGATGCGGACTCCAGAACTTCACAGGCGCTGACGGAGAGGTTATTTTCGAGGACCTCACAGCAGACCGCGGCAACGGCAGTCAGTATGTTGTCGGTTACCGTAATCACTGGGGAAGCGACTATGTATTCTCGCTCTATCTCGTGGTAGACGGTGAGGAAAATCCTGTCGAGCTTGAGGTTGTCGACGACGGAACTTCGCTTGTATACATCGACGCGTATGCCGTTGCCGAAATGGCAAAGGCTATGGGATATGAGCCTTGCGATTATATGGTTTGTCTGCGCTTCGTTCCGATAGGCGACGATTTCGGATACTACTATGATTTCGCTATCACACTTGACCCCCACGTATATGCTCTTGACGCGGAGAACTGTGTAACTCCGGACACTCCTTGCGTTGACGAAACGGTTACCGCATACAAGTGCGCTATCTGCGGAGATATCTACACAGAGTCTACCATTCTCGAACACGATATCGAATGGATAAGCTACTCTATCGGTGAGTGCGGTTCGGCTATCAACTGTGAGGTCTGCAAGACGTGTAATAAAACATTTACCATAGAAAGATATATCGCTTGTCCCTTTGAGATGACCGCTGCGACCGAGACAGATGAGAACGGTGTCGTTCATTCAATAGAGACCTATGTCTGCGGTATTTGCGGAGCGTCTTATCAGGTAGAGTATTATACTCTTTCCAATGGAGATTGTTTTGGTGAGAACTATGAGATTACCAGATGGGGACTTCAGGATGACGGAAGCTACAGCTTTGAGGTAGTTATGTCCGAGCAGACTGAAAACCACGTATACACAACAACCAGTGACAAAACAGAGGACGGTCTGACTGTAACTGTTGTTAAAAAAACGGCGTGTCAGTCCTGCGGAAAAACATCTTATCAGAGCATTAACGTTACTGTACTCGACGAAAACGGAAACACAGTATCTCAACTTACCGAGAGCTTGAACGAAAGCGGATTCTATACGAAGAATTTCAGAGAATATTTCTACACAGAGGATGGCACCCGATACGAGGCTTCCCATACCTATGAGCACCGTGACAGCGACGGTGTTGTGCTCAAAGGTTATACCACAGTGTATGAATATAACTTTGAGGCAGGAGTACGTTATTGGACACGGACCGATATTAACGGAATGGTCACGACAGGAGATGGAATTATAACCTCTAAATAAGTCTTTATACAAAAAGGGCTGTTGCAACGCAACAGCCCTTCAATTATTCCGAATACAAAAAACGCTCGTGAGTGTTATCTCACGAGCGTTTTTATACCTTGAAATTACTTATTTGAGTGTTTCGAGGTAGTTGACAACGTCGCCAACTGTGGTGAAGTTGCGGATATCGTCGTCATTGATTTCGATTCCGAATTTGTCCTCGCAAAGCATAACGAGGTCAGCAAGTTCAATGGAGTTGATGCCGAGGTCACCGGAGAGCTCTGCCTCCATCTTGATATCCTCGCGGTCGATCTGAAGCTCCTCAACGAGCAATTCAACAAACTTTTCGTACATAATTATATACCTCCGAATATTGTCTTTGGGTTTGGGGTGGGAGCGGTTAAAATACGCGCTCCGACACATTCTAAAACATTATATAACATTTTTTGT
This sequence comes from Clostridia bacterium, assembly GCA_017457465.1. GTDB lineage: Bacteria > Bacillota > Clostridia > Oscillospirales > CAG-272 > HGM12713. The sequence continues at coordinate 2,354 of JAFTHJ010000116.1, forward strand.
CAAATGTCAAGTAAAATTTTAATATTGCTTCTCGGACGGAGTATTTTTAAGAAAACAAAAGATTTTGGCTCCGAGAAATTGACACCCGATATATTTTATGATACTATATCTAAAGTATTTACATATTTTCGACGGTGATATATGAATTTATTAAAAAACAGACCATTGGCTCTATTTTGCCTGATTTTTATTTTCATAGCATCTTTTGTATATGCGCTCCCGAAGGAGTATAAGCTTCTTGTCGGGGGAGTTGTTTTGTGCGCTGTTGCGATATGCGCCTTGCTTTGTGTCTTTTTGAGATGCAGGAGAGTAGGGTGCATATTCGCGCTTCTTTGCTTTTTCTCGGCTTTTCTCGCCGTAATTTCACAATGGGCGTTTATCGACCTGAAACGAGAATCGGCTCTCGATTTTTCGGGAGAGAGGGAGGTCTGCTTCGTTGTGGTATCGGAGGAATACTCCTCTGAATATTCCTCGGAATACCGAGTGAGATTGAAGCGTATAGACGGTGAGAGTGTCTCGCTTAAATCGGTCGCCGTTATGGGCTTTGCTTCGGAATATGAGGCGGGTGACGAAATCTATGCCAGAGCGGTTATCTGTCCCGCGGGGGAGGAGATACTCGGTTATGCAAGAGAGAGCGACGGAGATATCTATATCCATACCGCAGTGTATGATGCCAATGAGGCTGTAGTCGTCTCTACTGAAAACAAGAGTCTTGAGATAATGCTTGGGAAACAGAGACGCCGTGTCTCGGAATATATGGATTCTGTTTTTGGAGAGGATACATCGGCTCTCTCAAGAGCCTTTTTGCTTGGCGATAAGAGCGACCTGCCGTCATCCTTGCTGCGTGATTTCAGACGCGCGGGGGTATCGCATATCCTTTCGGTCAGCGGTCTGCACATATCGGTGCTTGTTGGAGCGCTTGATTTTCTGTTGCGAAGGCTCAAAATATCAAAAGGAATAAGATGTGTTTTCCTTTCAGCCGCAGCTCTCATCTTTTTGGCTATGACGGGATTCTCGCTTTCGGCGTGTAGGTCTGTCTTTATGCTTATGGGCGCTTATTTTTGCTATCTTTTTGTGCAGGAAAAGGATGCCGTTACTTCACTTTTTGTATCTGTCGCCCTTATTATGCTGATATTTCCTCATTCGGTGCGCGATGTGGGACTTTGGCTCTCATTCCTTGCCACTCTTGGAATTGTCGCGGTCTATATACCCGTAGGCGCTTATCTGCGAAAGCCGCCTCGAAAGGGAGCCGCGGGAAGGGTACTTAAGATATTGCGAACGCTTACTCTCGCATTGTTGTTGACCTTTATCTGTAACGCTTTTATATGCGCGGTTATATGGGCTGTGTTTGGAGAGATGTCGCTTATCTCTCTTCTCTCAAATCTTGTTATCTCACCTATGTCAGAGGTCTTTATAATTTTTATTCCTATAGCGGCACTCATAGGTCGGATACCGTTTGTCGGAGATTTGTTCATCGGAATTCTGTCCGCGCTCGGCGAGTGCATAACCTCTTTGTGCGGGTGTTTTTCCGACCTTGAGGGAGCGGTGATATCGCTCCGATATCCCTTTGCGGGTGCTATAATCCTTCTTATGAGTATTGCAATATCGGTTATGCTTGTGATAAATCTGAAGAAAAAATGGACTATACTTCTGCCGCCCATCGTAGCCTGTGCGGCTTTCGCTCTCTGTCTTTGCGGATACAATCTGACACATATGGGAGAGCTTGGCGTCTTTTGTTATTCTTACGGCAAAAATGAAATGATAGTTCTCACCGAGGGGTATTCAGCCGCGGTCTGCGACCTCTCTTCGGGAGCCTATTCTTTCACACGCGAGGCGTCATATATAGCGTCTGACGGTATGGCAACCGAGATAAACGAGTATATTCTGACTCACTATCATAGCAGACAATCCGCCACGCTTGATAAAATATTCAGAAACACGCTTATGAGAAAAATATATCTGCCCTATCCCAATAGCACCGAGGAATATGATATAGCTTCGGATATTATCGAGTCCGCAAAAGAGCAAGGCGTTGAGGTGGAGCTTTATGAATACGGCTCACAAATAGAAATACTTGACGGCTCTTGGGCATCTGTCCTCTCGGCAGAGAGCGTGGGCGAAAATGACCATTCGGCGATATCGGCGGTGTTTGGAAACCGAAACGAAATCCTTTGCTATATAAACGCGGGAACCCAGAGAGCGGATGCCTTTGATGATCTTGTCTGTCGAAGCGATTATGTTATATTTGGCAGACACGGAGTGTCATTGCCCGACAAGCTTTCGTTTTGCTCTGACACCGCGGGTGTAAAGCGATTTTATTATACCGCCCCCGAGCTTTATCTACGCTCCAATGTAGCTCACGCGGGAAGTGAGGTATATATTGCTCCACAGGAGGAGGCGACTCGCTTCGAGCTTATTCTTGATTGACCGACATTAACAAAATCATATCGCGCTTCATATTATAATAATGCGTAAAGCTTTTGTTTGCGCTATATTTGAAAGGACTCTGCGATATGAAAAACAGTATAAAAATTTCCATAATCGGAGGAGATATGAGGTCACTTGCGGTGGCTAAAAGACTCGCTTCGAGTTATGACAACATAAATATTTTCGGTATACGGCTCGGAGGCGTTTCGGAGATAAACGGAGTGGAGTTCAAGGATGAGCTTGAGGAGGCGCTGGGGGGCGCTTCGGCGGCTATTCTGCCGCTTCCGTCCTCGGTTGACGGTGTGAGTCTGAACTGTCCGCTTTACGAGCCGAGTGAGAGACCGAGGCTCGGAGAGATATTGAAGCATATCCCCGAGAATTGCCTTATCATAGGCGGAAAGCTTCCCGAGAGCTTCGTCCGCGCGGCGGAGAATAAGGGATTTCGTGTAATCGATTATTTCGAGTCCGAGGATTTTCAGATAAAAAACGCCTACACGACCGCGGAGGCGGCTTTGAGTGTGGCAATGAACAGACTCGACAGAAATATACGCGGCTCCAGAATAGCCGTCACAGGCTACGGCAGAATAGCGAAGCACCTCTGCTCACTTCTTATGGCTCTTGGAGCGACTGTCACCGTCGCGGCACGGCGGGACAGAGACCTGTTCTGGGCTGAATCCTTTGGCTGTGATACTGTGAAAATTACGGCAACAAAGGGAAGTCTTTCACCGCTTGAGAGTGGCGACGATGTGATATACAATACAGTTCCAAGCTGGCTCTTTGACCGTGATTTTTTGCTCAAGGTGGATAAAAATACCTTTATCGTGGACTTGGCATCGGCACCCGGTGGAGTGGATATATGCGCGGCGAAGGAGCTTGGAGCTAACGTGAGCTGGGCAACCTCGCTTCCGGGAAAATACGCGCCGAGGAGCGCGGGAGAGCTTATCGCCGACTGTGTGGCGCGGATTATCGGGGAGGCGGACGTATGATAGGATATGCTTTTTGCGGTTCTTACTGCACCCACAAGGCGTCGCTCGTTCAGCTTGAGGGGCTTGTGGCGTCGGGCTACGATATTCTCCCTATATTGAGCGATAATGTGTATAGCACCGATACACGATTCGGGAAAGCCGCCGAGCTTCGCGAGAGGGTAGAGGAGATATGCGGACACGAAGCGGTACACACGATAGTTGATGCCGAACCGCTCGGACCTAAAATAGCGCTTGACGCAATGATAATCTGTCCCTGCACGGGAAATACACTGGCAAAACTTGCCGCGGGGATTACAGACACGGCGGTCTGTATGGCTGCGAAGGCGCATCTGCGTGGGAACAGACCGCTCGTCATAGCCCTCGCTTCTAACGACGCCCTTTCGGCAAATCTGAAGAATATCGCTACGCTTCTGTCTCGGAAATTCGTTTATTTCGTGCCTATGTTTCAGGACGACCCAATGAAGAAGCCACACTCGCTTATCGCCGATTTTTCTCTGCTTCGCCCTACGCTTGATTACGCATTTGAGGGTAAGCAGTATCAGAAGATATTTGTTTGATAAAAAATCCGACTCAACCTTTCGGTTAAGTCGGATTTTTTCTTTATTATTTTCCCGCCTCGCGTCTTGCCTTCATCATAGCCTTCATACGAAGCTCGGTGTTGAGTATTTTCTTGCGGAGTCTTATAGACTTGGGTGTTACCTCGATAAGCTCGTCGTCGGTAATGAACTCGATTGCTTCCTCAAGTGAGAATATCACGGGAGGAGTGAGAAGAAGCTTTACATCGGCTCCCGCGGAGCGGATAGCGGTGAGCTGCTTTTTCTTACAGGGGTTGACCGAAATATCCTCGTTCTTGGGTGTCTCGCCGACTATCAGTCCCTCGTAAACGGGAGTCTGCGGTCCGACGAAGAGATTTCCTCTTTCCTGCGTGTTGTAAAGTCCGTATCTCGTTGTTTCTCCGTCCTCGGACGCGACAAGAGAGCCTGTAAATCTCATAACGACCTCGCCGCGGTAGGGCTGATATCCGTCGAATATCGTGTTCATAATACCTTCTCCGTGAGTCGCCGTCAAGAACTCCGAACGGTATCCGAAAAGACATCTTGAGGGGATTGAGTATTCGATTCTCATTCTCGTTCCGAGAGGATTCATTTCAAGCAGGTCGCCCTTTCTCTGACCGAGCTTTTCAACGACCGCGCCTACAAACTCGGAGGGAACGTCGAGCGTGACACGCTCCATAGGCTCACACTTGACTCCGTCTATCTCCTTGAAAAGCACACGGGGATTCGAGCACATCATTTCGTATCCCTCACGTCTCATCGTTTCAATGAGGATAGAGAGGTGCATCTCGCCTCTACCCGCGACACGGAATTCCTCGGTGGTCTCGCCGTCCTGATCGCGCAAGGACACGTCCGTGAGAAGCTCCTTGTAAAGTCTGTCGAGGAGCTGACGCGAAGTCACGAATTTAACTTACTTAC